>DMHB01000079.1 GCA_003449595.1 Microscillaceae bacterium
GGCAGCCGCAACAAATATGAATATGACGAGGAAAAAAAGATGTTTCGATACGATCGAATGCTTTTTTCTTCAGTATTTTATCCCAGCGATTATGGCTTTTTTCCTGATACTTTGGGCGGCGATGGCGACACCCTCGATGCCTTGGTGTTGGTAACCGAGCCTACCTTCCCGGGTTGTCTCATAGAAGTACGCCCTGTGGGGGTGTTTTATATGCAAGACGAAAAAGGCGAAGACGAAAAAGTGCTTTGTGTACCCATCAAAGACCCAATGTGGAATCATATTTTTAAGTTAGAGCAAGTATCGGCACACTTAAAAATTGAAATCGAACACTTTTTTCAGGTATATAAAGAATTGGAAAAAAAGAAAGTAGGCACCGGCGGGTGGGGCGATGCCGAAGCCGCCATTCGCATCATACAAGAAGCCCAAGCCCGATTTTTACAACAAAAATGAATGGGCATTCCCTCATCTACAAACAATTGGGTTGAAATATTTTCAATCCAATTTTTTTTATCCTACAGACTAAATATCTTTGCAGACCTTTTTTTTAGGCAACGATTTTTAACAAAATCTTTTGAAGATATGACAGAAACCCTGATTATGATTATTCCCTTGATTGGGATTATATCTCTCCTCTTTACTTTTATCAATTCAAGCTGGGTAGCCAAGCAAGATCCCGGCACCGAGAAAATGGTTAAAATTGCGGATAGCATCGCGCGAGGCGCTTTGGCATTTTTGCGCGCCGAGTACCGCATATTGGCCATATTTGTACTGGTGGTTTCAGTATTATTAGGCTTTAGCGGTTCGCAAGAGCCTACCTCACACGCCTTGGTAGCCGTTTCGTTTATCATTGGCGCTTTTTGTTCTGCATTAGCCGGATTTATCGGAATGAATGTAGCCACCAAGGCCAACGTGCGCACTACCCAAGCAGCTCGTACAGGCTTGGGCAAAGCCCTCAAAATCGCCTTCACAGGTGGAGCGGTGATGGGTTTAGGCGTTGTGGGCTTGGGCGTTTTGGGTATTGGTACACTTTTCTTAGTTTATAGCAATATCTGGAAAAACACCAACGTACAAGAACTTACCATCATCATCAATGTCATCACAGGCTTTTCTTTTGGGGCTTCTTCCATTGCTTTGTTTGCACGCGTAGGCGGCGGCATTTACACCAAAGCGGCTGATGTAGGTGCCGACTTGGTAGGAAAAGTAGAAGCTGGTATTCCCGAAGATCACCCCTTGAACCCTGCCACCATTGCCGATAACGTAGGCGATAACGTAGGCGACGTAGCTGGTATGGGTGCTGATTTATTTGAGTCTTATGTAGGCGCTATCGTCGGAACGATGGTGCTTGGTATCGGATTTTTAGCCGGTGGTATCCAAGACAATTTCAAAGGACTATCAGCCGTATTGCTTCCTTTGGTGCTTTCTGCGGTAGGAATTCTGACTTCTATCTTAGGCACATTTATGGTCAACGTAAAAGAAGGCGGCAACCCTCAAAAAGCTTTGAACATTGGCGAATTTGGCTCTTCAGCCATTATGTTGGTACTTTCTTACTTCATCATTACTTGGATGCTTCCAGCTTCTTGGACATTTGAAGGAGTCAACTATACCTCGTTGGGGATTTTCTTAGCCACCATCATTGGTTTGGTAGCCGGGGTTTTGATCGGTATCATCACCGAGCAATATACTGGTACAGGCACCGGTCCGGTGAAAAGCATAGTGCGTCAATCTTCCACAGGCCCTGCTACCAACGTGATTGCCGGTTTAGGCGTAGGGATGCGTTCTACTGCTTTGCCTATTTTAGTGATTGCCTTTTCTATCATCGGTGCATACTACTTTGGTGGCTTGTATGGCATCGCCATTGCTGCCGTAGGGATGCTTTCTAACACCGGTATCCAGCTGGCTGTAGATGCTTATGGCCCTATTTCTGACAACGCCGGTGGGATTGCCGAGATGAGCGATCTACCTAAAGAAGTACGTAGTCGTACTGATAAATTGGATGCTGTTGGTAACACTACCGCAGCCATCGGAAAAGGTTTTGCCATTGGCTCTGCTGCACTTACTGCCTTGGCTTTGTTTAGTGCGTTCAGTGTAACCTCGGGCATTAGTGCTGATGGTATCAACGTAGCCAAGCCTTTGGTAATGGCCGGGTTGTTCATCGGGGGGATGCTTCCTTTCTTATTCTCGGCTATGGCTATGGATGCCGTA
This sequence comes from Microscillaceae bacterium, assembly GCA_003449595.1. Classification (GTDB taxonomy): domain Bacteria; phylum Bacteroidota; class Bacteroidia; order Cytophagales; family Microscillaceae; genus UBA8158. The sequence goes on from DMHB01000079.1 coordinate 2,203, forward strand.
GGGAACGCCGCCAAGTCGATGATCGACGAAGTAAGACGACAATTCAATACCATCCCTGCCTTGAAAGCCGCCTTAGAAGTAATGCGTAAAAACGAAGGCAAAGAAATGGAAGAATGGTCTGCCGAAGACAAAGCCACCTTCGACAAAGCCGATGGAGTAGCTGAATATGAAAAATGCGTTGAAATTTCGACACAAGCCTCTTTGCGCCAAATGATTGTTCCCGGCTTGTTGGCCGTAGCAGCACCAGTCATTATTGGCTTCCTTGGAGGAGCCGAAATGTTGGGCGGTTTGTTGGCTGGTGTAACTGTAACCGGTGTATTGATGGCAATTTTCCAGTCGAATGCCGGTGGTGCTTGGGATAACGCCAAGAAAATGTTTGAAGAAGGGGTAGAAATCGACGGCAAAACCTACTACAAGAAATCGGAACCACACAAAGCAGCCGTAGTGGGCGATACCGTAGGCGATCCTTTCAAAGATACTTCAGGCCCTTCGTTGAACATCTTGCTGAAGCTGATGTCGGTAGTGGCTTTGGTAATTGCTCCTTATATTGCCGTGAAGAAGCCTGCCAAAAAAGCAGAAGTGAAGCCTTTGAAATCGACCGAATGGGTTGCTAAAATCTCTTCAGTAAAATAAATAATTGGGAATCTGATGATAAACCAGAAGAAAAACCTGCTTAGCGTTTGCTTAGGCAGGTTTTCTTTTTAACCCCCTTGTAAACGTATGCGAAAAAAAATCATTGCAGGTAACTGGAAAATGCACAAAACTGCCACCGAGGCACTGGCTTTAGCCACCGAAATTATCCAAATGGCCAACGATGAACTGCACAACCAAGCGCATTTGGTATTGATTCCGCCGTTTGTGCATTTGCACAGCCTCAGCAAACTGACTGCTGCTTCGTCGCGAGTGGCGCTGGGTGCTCAAAACTGTCACCACGAAACCCAAGGCGCTTTCACCGGCGAAGTATCGGCAGCGATGTTGGCCGCTGTACCGGTGCAATATGTGATAGTGGGACATAGCGAGCGCCGCGAATATTTTCAGGAAACCCCAGCTCAAATTGCCCAGAAAATAGACTTGCTATTGGCACACCACCTAACGCCTATTTTTTGCTGTGGCGAATCGTTGGCGGTGCGCGAGGCCGGCAATGCGTATGGCTATGTAAGCAGCCAAGTAATCGACAGCTTGTTCCACCTATCGCCCGAAGCTATGGCACAGGTAGTGATTGCCTATGAACCCATTTGGGCCATCGGCACAGGCAAAACGGCTACTTCGACCCAAGCCCAAGAAATGCACTGGCACATCCGCCAAGAAATAGCCAAAAAATATGGCGAATCGCTCGCCTTAAACCTTAGCATTTTGTATGGGGGAAGTATGAAACCCGACAATGCTGCCGACTTGTTGGCCTGTCCCGATGTAGATGGTGGTTTGGTAGGAGGTGCTTCACTGCAATCGCGCGATTTTATCAACATCGCGAAAGCAGTACACTAAAAATAACGCCTATGCTTTGAGCGAGTGCTCCAACAACTCGAAATAGTTTTGAAGCAAGTCGTCCGGTTTGATTTTGTAATGAAAGGTAATGATGCCCATCTTACGCTGGATGACTTGCAACAAGCCTGTAATTTGACTCCATAAAACAAATGCTGCTTCGACCGGATTAACAGATGCACTGATGCTGCCATCTTCAATGCCTTTGTGAATGGCATTGATCAATACCTGAATGACGGCATTGCCCCCTTCGAGCGACTGGAGAGAGTTTTCGTCCGTAATTTTTTTGAAAGCATCGTTTTGGTAGTGTAAAATGGCATTAAAGTAGCCCAAATGCTTGCGCGAAAAATCGATATAGGCTGTTGAAATCGAACGTACATTCAGCAAGCCCGATTCTTTGGCATTTACTGCCTCTTTTAGCCTTCGCTTCAGCGCGATAAAACCCCGAATGACGATGGCCTTGTAAAGCTCATCCTTACTCTTGAAATACAGGTACAAGGTGCCCTTACTCAATTCAGCTTCTTGTGCTACCTCGTCCATAGACGCATCTTCGATGCCTCTTTTAAAAAATACTTTCTCGGCAGCATCTACAATAGAGTTGCGCCGTTGAACTTTTTCACGCTCCTTGCGTTCTGCTACGCCCATTAATGTTGTGTTAGATTTCTAATGCAATTTACAAAAAATAAGAAGGTTTTTTTCACAAGTTGCTTTTCTACTGGAAATACGTGCAAAGTTTATACCCTCAAAAAACTTTTTGCCAGCCTGCCTGCTTAGCTTTCGCAGATAGAAAACGCGCTTTCGCAGATAATTTTTCGCGGGGTAGCCTCCCGCTGTCATATTTGCCTTATGGTTTTAATCACTAAATTTTTGAACTGTATGAAAAAAATGAGTGTCATTCTGCTGACAATTTTTTGTGCCACAGCCCTTGTAGCTTGGGCAAACCAAAATCCCCGAATCGGGGTAGTATTCAGCGCAGCCACCCAATGGGGTATTTTGCAAGACGGGCAAATACGCTTGGGCGATACCCACGACTTTGGCAGCATTGCCTTGGGCAAACCTGCAAGTATAACCTTTGTGGTAACTAACACCGGCGATGCGCCGCTGGTCATCACCCAAGTGCAGGCTTCGTGTGGCTGCACCATTGCGGCTTGGACCAAAGAACCCATCGCTCCGGGCGCTACGGGCAAGGTAGAAGCTACCTACAACGCTGCCGGTTTGGGTGCTTTTCATAAAAGCGTTACCGTTAGCACCAACACCTCCGAAGGGGTTCAAATGCTGTACTTCAAAGGTGAAGTCGTAAATCCTTGACAAAAAAGACAATCCAAAAGGGGGCACAGGTCTGCAACAGACTTGTGCTTTTTTGTAAAAGGTAATTCAACAGAAATGCCTAAATTACCTACTGATACGGTTTTATACACAACCCAATGATGATAAGATCTCCCCTACCTACCAGCCTCTGGCGATGGGAAACCCTTGCCCACCTTTTGTTTTGGTTGGTTTATTTTTTTTATCCATTCATTACCTACAGCGGCGACGCCTACTTCAAATTCGACTGGGCAAAATCGCTTTTTTTGCAGGCAGTGGCCTTGCTTTTGGTTTATTTTGTTTATGCGCTTTGGCTGCCCAAGGGCTGGTTTCGGACGGTCGGAGGTTTTGCGCTCTTGATTGGGCTGATTCCGGCTTTGGCTTGGTTGTATTGCGAGGTTTCAATTTATTTTTCAGGATGCAATTGCAGCGTAAAAAACTGTTTTCTGAGCTATTCGGGCAACTTTACCACCTTGTCGCTATTTTTCACAGGCGTATATTCGGTGAAACGTAACTACCTGCATCAACTTCAAATAGACAATATCCGGCAAGAAAAGCTACGCGCCGAACTCGAAGGATTGAAAGCCCAAGTCAACCCGCATTTCTTGTTCAACACGCTACACACCATCTATGCCTATTCGCTGACGCATCCCGAAAAAGCCCCACCACTGATTTTGCAATTAGCCGATATGCTCAAATATATGCTCTACGAAGGCCAAAAAGAGTTTACGACCCTTGCGCAGGAGTGGCAGCACATCGAAAACTATGTAGGCTTGCAACAATCGCGCTTGGGCGATGCGTTGGAGGTTGCCCTACAAAACCAGCTCGCCTCGCCCCAACGCCAGTTAGCTCCTCTGTTGTTGGTGAGTTTTGTTGAAAATGCCTTCAAATACACCAGCTTGCTGGGCGGAAAAGGGCATCAAATCACCATCCGCTGCTGGGACGAAGGCAACACTTTTCATTTTTACTGCGCCAACCCTTACCGCCCGCAGGCTTATGCCGACGTGGACAAACAATGGCTGCATAGCGGCATCGGTCTTGCCAATACACGCCAAAGATTAGCTTATTTGTATCCCAACCGGCATCAGTTGGAAATTCAAACCCAAGACCAACAATTCACCATCCATTTGACGCTTGCCTTATGAAGTGTTTGATCATAGAAGACGAAAAACCTGCCCAACTCATCCTACAAAAATACATCGACCAAACCCAGGGCTTGTCGTGTATAGGCATCTACGGCCAGCCCACCGAGGTCGATTTGCACTTGGTGCAGCAAGTTGATTTACTTTTTTTGGATATTCAAATGCCTTTGATGTCGGGTATTAGCTACCTGAAATCATTGGCCAGTCCGCCTCTGGTGATTTTTACCACTGCTTTTGATGCTTATGCCGTGGAGGCCTTTGCGCTGCAAGTAGTCGATTATTTGGTCAAACCCTTTGGATATGAGCGTTTTCTGAAAGCCGTACAATTGGCCACCCAACGCCAACAATTGGCCACCCCCACCCAACTCGATGCCTCGGAGGTATTTTTTGTATATGCCGATAAAACTTTTTACAAACTGACTACCCAAGAAATTCTTTGGATAGAGGCCGCTGTGGACTATGTCAAGATCCACACCCTGTCGCATAGTTATTTGGTGATGGATAGCTTGGCCAATTGGGAGCAGAAATTAGCCAAAAAAGGATTTGTCCGCATTCACCGATCTTATTTGATTAATCTGCAACATCTTACCAAGATACAGGGCAATCAGGCATTTATTGGTAACCAAGCCCTTGCCATCAGCAAA
>DMHB01000180.1 GCA_003449595.1 Microscillaceae bacterium
TGACGCTCTTCCGATCTAAATCAGAATATTTATTGAAAATTTTGACTGACAAACTGCCAAAATATCTTGCAGCAAAGAGGCTTTTTTTGATAAAAAAAGAAAAAAAATTACTCAATAACCACTCAGATAGTACTGTGGTAGCACAATGGGCAACAAGTCGTTGAGAACAAGGCTATTAGTCTTTGCCATCGGGCTGGCAGTCAGTGGTGTGTTGGCCGCTATGGTGCATGAAATAGCCCGCCAATACCTGCAACAAACCTTGCCTGCGCCGCTCAACCAATGGATAGAGTCGTTGTATCCTCGGTTGGCACTCATCCGCACCCAAGCCAGCCCAGCTTGGTGGGACAGCCTCCTCCAAGGTGTTTTATTTCGAATCCGATTGGCTTTTCTGCTTGGCTTTGCCTTGTGGGAATATGCCCGCCCTCTTTGCAAGCCTCCACTTGATCCGGCACAAACCATTCCGTTGCTTCGCGCCAAGCGTATCACGCAAGTATATTATGCGTTGTCGATTTGGTATGCGTCCGACTGGCTCGTACAACTGGAGGCACTGAGCCAATGGACACCTTTCTACCAACCGGTTTTCCTTTTGAAAATACTCCAATTGCCCCTGCTGTCGGCTTCTGCATTCAGCTGGTTGTTTGGTTGCTTGATTTTGAGCGGGTTGCTGGTTTTGGTACGTGTAGCGCCTGTTTTCAATGCACTGATACATACCATTTTATTTGTGATTTTACACGGCTATTTGATTAGTTTCCACAAAATCGACCATACTTATTCCGCCTGGATGTATATAGGCTTTTGGATGCCTTTGCTTCTCTGGTCTGCCCAAAAAGCTTCCCGCAAGGGGCTGACCTTTGTTCCAAAGCTCGACTTATGGGCGATGCAAGCGTCTATTGGCCTGCTGTATGCAATGGCTGCTGCCGAAAAAATATTGGTAAGCGGTTGGGCTTGGCTTCGCGCCGATAATTTGCAAGGCTATTTACTCGAACAGGGCACTGCTTTGGGGCAATGGGTAGCGCAATTCTCTTGGCTCTGCCAAATCCTGGTTGTAGGCGCTTGGAGCTTTGAAGCAGGTTTTTTAGCGGCTATTCTCCTACGGCGGGGCATTGGGCTTTTTTTGACTACAGGCATACTTTTTCATTGGAGCACCGCGCTATTGTTGAATGCCGGTGGCTGGTTTTCGCCTTGGATTGCCGCCTACTTGGTTTTCTTACCTTGGGAAAAAGTCTCTTGGCCTCGCTTTTGAGGCATTTTTGCTGCAAAGAATGATTACATTTGGACTTAGGAGTTAGGGCACTGCCCTTGTTTCATTCATCTACTTTTCTTGTTGTATGACACCATTTCGTGTATTTATTTACTTCTCAATGTGGGGGTTAGTGGTCGTCGCAGCCAATACGCTTCAAGCGCAAGGCATCGATTCGACAGCTCTGCAATCATTACAAAACGCCGCAGCGAACAGCCAAAGCCAAGCCTTGCTGGTTTATTACCAAAACCAACCGGTTTGTGAAAACTACTTTGGCGGCAGCCCTCGAAAATTTGACCTGCGTTTTATCACGCCCAGTGTAGCTTCGCTGGCCATCGCCCATTTGCTGAGCAGTGGAAAGCTGCCTGATTGGAACGTTCCTTTATCAAAATACTTTCCTGCGTTCAACACACCCGAAAAACAAGCCATTACACTGGATTTGTTGCTCAAGCACCAAACCGGCTTGCAAGCTGTTTCGTATGAAGATGCCGATTTTGCGCAAGCACCCGATTATGTGGAGGCCGCCTTGCAAGCCCCCGTTGCACGCACCCCGGGCACTTATTTCAGCTACAACAACAAGACATTGCAATTATTAGCCGCTTTGGTGCTTCAGATCAGCGGGCAACCCATAGACCAGTACTTACAACAGCATCTCTTTTCCAAATTAGCCATTGATGCAACTTGGCAACACGACCAAGTAGGCCAAGTAGTGGTTTATACCGGTTTGCAAATGACTGCCACCGATTTGGCCAAAATTGGGCAATTGATTTTACAAAAAGGAGAATGGAATGGTCAAAGCCTGATTGCCCCTATCTGGATAGAAGCCCTGATGGAAAACCACCCCAACGATTATTTGCCTTACGGGATGCTTTGGTGGTTGATTCCGGCCAAAACACGTCTTATTGTGGACGAACCCCAGCTCAAACAATTGGCTACGGCGGGCGCGAACGCCGATTTCTTGGAAAAAGCCAAGGGCGTAATGGGCGTTTATGAAAATCAGAAAACCTATATTGAAGCTTTGGTGGCTGTGTTTGGGCAAAACTATATGCAAACCCTTTCTGCCGAGCTATCTCCGCTGGGGTTGCACCTCAGTCGAAAAGTTTTTGACGACATCATAGGCTATAAGGCCGACGGCTACACCGGGCAATACCTGATCGTTTACCCTCAGCAACAGTTGGTAGCAGTACGCTTGCTGGATTCACCCCCCAATTATCAAGCAGATTTGCATAAAATGGTTAACTTTGAAATAATGGTTCAGGCACTTCTCAAAATAAACCGATGAAAAAAAACTTCAAAATTTTCTTAGTCTTCGCCCTGCTCCTATGCTGCGCGATGCATGGCAGTTCCTCGATACAAGCTTCTTCAAAAACTATAGGGTTTACAAAAACCCTGCAAAAAATGATGCTCAAAGCCTATTTTACAAAGCTACTGACTTCCAAAGACTGTAGTTTCAATGGCATCAAGTTGCAAGGGAAAGTCAAGTTTGTAACCTCTTTTCCCGACATCAAAATTCAGTATGTTA
>DMHB01000193.1 GCA_003449595.1 Microscillaceae bacterium
TAAATTTCTATTGCGCCAATCTCTTTTGGTATATTGTACTGTATCAAAAAGTATAAATTCATCAACATAGTTCATCATATCAAAATAGCCTTTCCAGGGAATATAGTTGGGCTGCACAATGGCTACTTTTTTCATAGTATAGGGTAGATTATCGATAAGGGCTGTAAAATTAATCAGAATTTTTAAGCACAAATCGACCCTTTTGCACGATTTTTTCTAAATTTATTATGCGCTATCATTTACGTAGTCTATACACTTCAAAAATACATTTGACTTATGAACGAACCGAATCGTGAACGTGATCTTGTACTTGCTCCCAATGAATTTGCTTTTATTTCCGACCAAACCAAGGGCAATATCAATGTATATGTAGGCCCTTACAAAACCAGCTTAGCCAACACCGATAAGCCGGTTCTTTTTGATGCGGTGGTAAAGCGATTCGAAAAATGTAACTTAGAAGAATCTATCCAAACCTTTACTACAGCGCCCGAAGGATGGTATATTGTGCTGAAAAACCCTGCCCGCGATAGCCAGCAGCCCAAAGTAGGCACTTCCAATAACCTCAGCGACTTGAACATCGGGCGGAAGGTCAACATTCCGGGGCCTATCTTTTTTGCCCTTTGGCCCGGACAAATGGCGCGGGTCATTCCGGGGCATCATCTCCGCTCTAACCAATATTTGTTGGTGCGGGTGTACGACGAAGAAGAGGCACGCAACAACTGGGGCAAAGCCGTCATCAAAACCAAAACCGAAAACGCCGACGAAAATGCTGCCACTACCACCGAGCAAATTCCTGACCTAACAATGGGCAAAACGTTGGTCATCAAAGGCGAAAATGTGTCTTTTTACATTCCTCCGACCGGTGTCGAGGTGGTGCGCGACGAAAACGACGAGTATGTGCGCGAAGCCGTTACCTTAGAGCGCTTAGAATATTGTATTTTGTTAGACGAAAACGGTAACAAACGCTTTATACAAGGCCCTGCGGTGGTTTTCCCCGAGCCAACCGAGGTGTTTGTAGTGCGCAACAATGCCCGCAAGTTCAAAGCCATCGAACTCAACGAAATGGCAGGCTTGTATATCAAAGTCATTGCTCCTTACGAAGAAGGCGGCAAGGCTTACAAAGTGGGCGACGAATTGTTTATCACCGGCAAAGACCAAATGATTTACTACCCTCGCCCCGAGCACGCCTTGGTGAAGTATGGCAAGAAAGAAAAACATTATGCCATTGCTATACCGCCGGGCGAAGGCAGGTATTATATGAACCGCAAAACCGGCACAATCGCCCTTCAGCGCGGACCGGCCATGTTTCTGCCCGACCCACGTGAGTTTGTAATGATTCGCCGCATTCTCAGCCCCAAGCAAGTAGCCCTTTGGTTTCCGGGAAACCAAGAAGCCTTGGCCTACAATCAAAAACTGCAAGAGCTAACCAAAAGCGATCAGTTTAGGGATTTTATAGAGGCCAACGAAGTGGAAAGTTATGCCTTAGAGCAACAAGAGGCCGAACTTATGGCGCAATCGGCTGCCATACCTTCTAAAAAGGAAAAAGCTTCTAAGCAAATCGCCAGCGAAGAATTTACCCGCGACACCGCCTTCACACCGCCCCGTATGCTGGTGCTCGACAACAAATACGATGGTGCTGTTACGCTCAATATTTGGACTGGCTATGCCGTGCTCGTTGTTAGCAAAACCGGTACGCGCAAGGTAATCGTTGGCCCCGAAAACTATTTGCTGGAATATGACGAAAGCATCGAAGCGATGGAGCTTTCTACTGGCACGCCCAAAAACGAACAAGAAACTCTTAAAACGGTGTATTTGCGGGTATTGCACAATAAAATTTCTGACATTATCCAAGCCGAATCTGCCGATTTCACGCAAGTGAGCATTCATTTGTCTTACCGCGTAAACTTTGAAGGTGAGCCTGACAAGTGGTTCAATGTCGAAAACTTTATCAAATTTTTGACCGATCACATGCGCTCGTTTATTAGCAATGTGGTCAAAAAGCACACGATTATGGATTTCTATGGCAAGGGCATCGAAATTATCCGCGATGCTGTATTGGGCAAAGCCGTAGAAGGAGGCAAACGCACAGGCCGGTTGTTTGAAGAAAACGGGATGCGTATTTACGACATCGAAGTTTTTGACATCCGCCTCAGCGATACCAGCCTCGAAAACTTGTTGATTGCTTCGCAGCAAGATGTAATCAAACAAACCTTGCGCATTGCTTCCGAAAAACGCAAATTGGAGTTTACCCAAGAAAGCGAAGTGATAGCACAACAAATCGCTGAAATTCAATCGCTTACCAAGCAAAAGACCTTTCAGTTGCAAAGTCAGGAAACGGTGCGTGAATTGGAATTGCTGATGTCGAAAGCCGATGCCGAAATCAAAGTGCAGCAGAAAAACTTGGAGGCCAAACTCGAAGAGCAAGATATTCTAAGCGAAATCAATGCCTCGGAATTGGAACGCAAACGGGAAAATGAAGACCTGCGCCTCGAAATAGCCCAAAAAGAGTTGACGCAATATTTGGAAGAGCTGCGCGGCGAAGTAGAAGGCTTGGTTTCCAAAGCACAGGCCATCTCGCCGGCTTTGATTTCTGCCCTACAGGCTTTCGCCGACAAGGCACTGGCCGAGCGTATGGCCGAGTCGATGTCGCCGCTGGCTATTTTGGGTGGCAAGAGCGTGGCCGAAGTATTTTCCAATATGCTGAAAGGTACTTCGTTGGCCAACGTGGTGCAGCAAAACGGCCAACACCTCAAAGAGCGTAACGAAGACGAAGCGTAATAATCATTTGAAGTGATTTAACAAGCCGGTTGAGCAAAAAAACTCAATCGGCTTTTGTTTTCGATGGGTCGGTGCTAACTTACGCCACCATTTCACACAACATTTTACAAATCTATGTTACAAGCTAAACAATCCTTTTTATTCTTCCTGTTGGGCATTTGTGCCTTATCTGCGAAAGCACAAGATTTTGCCCTTGCCCAATTGAACAACTCACCCCGCCACCACGAATGGGCGCAGGTGGTGTACGACAACCGCACGGTACACTGCTTTGTGGCCTATCCTGAAAAGCCTAACAAAACCCAAGCCGTGGTCGTAATCCACGAAAATCGTGGCCTAAACGACTGGGCACGCAGCTTTGCCGACCAGTTGGCCGGCGAAGGGTATTTGGTCATCGCCCCCGATTTGCTTTCAGGGTTTAGTGCCGACAAACAAAGAACCAGCGATTTTGCCAATAGCGACGATGCCCGCACGGCCATCTCGCAGCTCAACGCCGACCAAATCACCAACGATTTGAAAGCAGTAGTGGCATTTACCAAGCAAATTCCTTCGTGCGATGGTACTGTTTCCGTGGCCGGATTTTGCTTTGGTGGTTCGCAAGCCTTCCGTTTTGCCACCAATGCCGGCGAATCTATCAAGCAAGTAATGGTTTTTTATGGCACTGCCCCCACCGATGTAGATGCCTTGGGCAAAATCAAAGTGCCGGTTTTTGGATTTTATGGCGGCAACGACAACCGCGTCAATGCCACCATTCCCGATACAGAAAATGTACTGAAAGCCAACGGGAAAACATATACTTACACCATTTATGAAGGAGCTGGCCACGCTTTTATGCGCTTGGGCGACGACCCAGCCGGGAGCGAGGAAAACAAAGCAGCCCAAAAAGCCTCTTGGGAAAAACTGCGCCAGATTTTAGGAGAATAACCCGGGTTCATTTATTCAGATGGCCACTATGAAAGCTCATACCCGTTTAGTCCATACGCTCGTTTATTGGCTTCGACTTAGTCGTTTGCTCGTTTGGCTCAAACGGTTTCACCCTTTCTTTGGCAAATTCATTCCGCTGCCTTCTTTTTTTCCTTCGCCAACCTATTACACGGTGCGCCGGAACGGGGCAGTGTTTCGCCTCGATGTATCGGATTTTATGCAGTGGCATATTTTCGCCGACTTAGAAGACGACTCGTGGCAGCAAGCCGCGCTGCATCTTCAAAGCAATGCCCTTGTGGTGGATGTGGGTGCGAATGTAGGCGCTTTTTCCTTGAAATTGGCGCAACAAATTGTGCAAAATCAAACAATTACTGCTTGCCGCATCATTGCTTTCGAACCCAATCCCACCATTTTCGAACGTTTAGCAACAAACCTTCAGCTCAATTCAGCAGCATTGCAGGCCGTAGTGCAGCTCGAACAATTGGCCTTAGGACATCAAGCCAGCGAAATGGCTTTTGTATTCAGCCCTACCAATTCAGGCGGCGGACGGCTCAGCAACCAAGGCGAGGTAAAAGTAAAGACAGAACGCTTTGACGATTATTGGCAGCGCATAGGCAAGCCTATGGTTTGTTTTATGAAAATTGTTGTCGAAGGGTTTGAACCCTTTGTCATCGATGGCGCCACCGAATGTTTGGCCATCTGTCGCCCTGTTTTGTACATCGAAATGACCGAGCAATGGTTCCAAAGCCAAGGTCGTTCATCTGCCGAAATACTGACTTTATTAGATCGGCTTTCTTATGAATACACCTTGCCCTCGCCTGTTCCTGCACAATACAACCTGCTGGCCATTCCCCGCAAGGGGCAATAAGCCTTATCGAATCCTGTCGGGATAATCAGTAATCAGACCATCTACCCCCATCGCTTTGAGTTTGGCCGCTTCGGCCACGTCGTTCACCGTCCACGGAATGAGGCGCATCCCCTTTTGGTGAACGGTTTTCACCAAATCGGGCGTAACCAAGCTAAAATGTGGGCTATACACTTCGGGCACAAAGCCCAACTTTTCGAGATTGTCCGCCAAACCTGCTTGGTTCTCGACCAGCAAAACCAACTTCTGTTCGGGATGCTGGCGGTTGAGGTATTGCAAGGTGCGTACATCGAACGATTGGATAAAAGTCCGCTCAGCGATGCCCATTTGCTGAATAACCTGGTACAACAACTCGGCAAAAACGCCCGGCTCGGGGTGGTAAACCAAATCTCCAGCCGGGGTCGATTTGGTTTCAATGTTGTAGAAAGGCGGCGCAAGCTGTTTTTCGCGACAGTATTGCTCCACCGCCGTGATTACTTCTATCAAAGTAGGCTTATGCACCGAAATCGGTTGCTGCTCAGGAAAACGCGCATTGCCACGGCAGCCACAATCGAATTGCTGAACTTCGGTCAAAGTCATCGCATACAAATTGTACTGCCTTTCGTGCTCAGTGGCGATAGGCGTGCCGGTGCTGTCGTTGCAAATCAAGGCCGCCATAAAGGGTTCGTGCGAAAGTACCACCTGCTGGTCTTTGCTGATCACCACATCCATTTCGAGGGTCATCACACCCCAATCGAGGGCTTTGAGAAAGCCCGGCAAGCTGTTTTCGGGCAAAAGTCCGCGTGCGCCCCTGTGCCCTTGTAGATCAAAATTTTGTGCCAAGCCTGCTGTATGAATAATTGCACACGCCCATAGGAACAATAGCCACTTATAAAGCATCAGGAAACCGGTTTGACCGAAGATTTCATTTGCTCCAACATAGCGCCCATGGCCTCGTGTATGGCATTGACAGCCTTCAATGGGCGCACCATTACTTCAAAATCGATGATTTTACCGGCTTCGTTGATTTGGATGAGATCGACTCCTTTGACAGAAACATCACCAATTTTGCCGCTAAACTCCAAACACCAATGGTTGCCGGCTATGATTTGGCGCGTATAACTAAAATCTTTCAAAACCACCGTCGCGGCGCGTAAGTACAAGGCTGTCAGGGCTTTGCCGGTTTGTGGAGTCCAAACCACCGGCGAATGAAAGACTACCTCATCGGCCAAGAGGGGTTCTAACAATTCAGTTTTTTTGTCTAACACATAGCCCTCCCATTGGTCAAAGGCCGCTTTTTGTGTTTCGTTGAGCATATTTTATAGGTATTATGGGTGAATAAATAATTTTTCCATCGAACGATGCGCGCCTTGCCGCACTTCTACAAAGTAAAGCCCACCGGCCCACCGAGGCAATAAATTCAGCAGGGTGGTTTGCTCGGTCGTCGTCCACTGTTGCAATAGGTTTCCTTGCGCATCCCACAGTAAAATGGTGGCTGTGCCCAAAGGCGGTTCGGCCAATTGCACGTGGCAACTACCTTGGGCAGGATTGGGATACACCCGGAAACTGCCCTTGTCGATAGGGTCGGCAAGATTGGTAACCGGCAAAGCACGGTTGATAACTTGCAGCGATTTGGTAACCGAGTTGGTGCATCCGTTGGTGCCGGTGCTGGTCAGCGTGATGCTATAAGTACCGGCTTGTGTAAAAGTAGCCGTTGGGTTGGCCAAGGTCGAAGTAGTGCCATTACCCAGATCCCATTGCCAAGCCACTGCGTCGGCGCTGGTGCTTTGGAGCGAAAGGGTGTTGCTGGCGGCCAAGTTCAAGGTGTCGGTACTCATCGTAAAGCCAGCTTGGTGTTGAGCAACTTGTAGCTGAATGGCTACCGGCGCACTCTGGTAGAGCGAATCGGCATTGGTAACGTAAATGGTTTGATTGGTTTGAAAATTACCTAAGTTTATAAACTCAGCCGGCACTAACGTACTGCCTACAACATTGATCGCAGAAGCCAATGAAACAGGCAAGCGGTTGTAAAAATTAAACAATTTCCCTCCAAGGGGACGCAACACATAGTTGGCATCGAGGCATACGTTGAGGGTTTGTGCTTGGGGCAATGGGCCGGTTTTCAAAGTGTTGAATTGGGTTTTGGCTGCTTGGGCGCTATTTTGCAGTGCAGCCAAGTTGTCGGCGGCAAGGAAGGCAACCGAAAAAATCACGGTTTGACCATTTTGCAGTGTGCCCAAATTGACTCCTATGGCGTGTGCTACATCGTTGCCTGCGCCACTCATCCCGGCTTGGGTGCGCGATAGGCCGGAGGAGATAAGCTGAAATTTTTCGGCACTGCTAAAGTTGTTGTTGATTTGCATACTGCCGTTGCTGCCGTCGTTGTCGATGGCATAGTAGGCCGGTGTTTGGTCGGAAAGCAGCCGCAAACCTGCATAAAGTCCCCCGGCTTGGGTTTGAAATACATAGCCCAAGTTGCGCGTTCCATCCCAGTCGGCGCGGTTGGTGGCAGCGTTCTGCACGTTCCAATCCGCAAAAACCCCTGCAAATACATTCGACAAGGCGCTTCCGCTGATATTTTTTACTTTATACTCCGCAATCACTACCCCGCTGAGCGCCGGATCGCTCAACGCATAGTAGCGTTGTTGCACCTCTACGCCCACCCGGTTGGGATTGCCGGGCACATCGGTAAAAGTAGAACCAGCTTGCAGGTTTTGAGCGGTGCTTGCCGGGTCAAATTTGAGGATAGAAGTATTGGTAAAACTTTGGTCGGTAGTGGCATTATCGACATACAAGGCATTGGAAATACGGGTAGCGTTGGTGCCAATCAGCAAGCCTGCGGTGGAAAGCAGGGTGTTGTTTTTGTACCGAAAGCCAACCTGATCGGTATTGTTGAACAAAGTGGCCAAGCCATTGTCGGCAGCTGTGAAAGCAACTTGATTGGTCTGCAAAGTTAGATAGCTGGGCGCAGGGCTAATGGGTAGCGCCACGGTCTGGGTGCTCGAAAAAACGCCATCCGAAAAGGTAACCTGAAAACTTACCAAGGTATTGGCTGGCAGCGAGGGGTTCACACTGAGCACTATGGGGTCGGCTTGGTTGGTAAAATCGGTATAAGTAGCCACTGCCCCAATGGCTGACTGATTTTTGACTACCACCACTTGCGGGTTACTCGATGTTACGGTGATGGTTAGGTTACTCAGGGCATCCAATTCGTTCCGCATCGCGCAAAGCAACTGGCGGTTCGAGGTGCCGGGCTGTAAACCCAACCAAGCTTGGTTGATGGCTATAAACTTGAGCGGTGTGGCTTGCAGCGCCGCTTGCATATTCATCCTCCCAGTGCCCATTTGCCCCAGATAATTGGTGTGAGCCAATACCGGATCTGAAGTAGCTTTCAGGCGGGCAATCACTTGTGAGGCTTTCAGAGAAGGAAACTGCAACCGCACCAAGGCCGCTGCGGCGGCTACTTGTGGCGCAGCAAACGAAGTGCCCGAAGCATTGGCATACGTACCTCCCGGATTGGTAGTAAGGGCTTGGTCGCCATAGGCAGCCACATCGACCCGGTCATTGTAAGTCGAAAAGCCTACTTTGTCGTCATTGGTGGCGTTCAGGCTAGCTACCGAGCAAACAATGCCCTTGTATGAAGCCGGATAAAAATACCCGGTGCTGCCGCTATTGCCTGCGGCGGCTACCAGCACCACGTCATACACATCGACCAAGTAGCGAAGCAATTCCATTTCATACAAACTGGGGTTGCCTTGCCTTCCCCACGACATATTGATGACTTTGCAGCCATTTTGGGCGGCATAGACTACTGCTTCCAGCCCTTGCGAGATGACCGGCGAACTGCCCGAGGCTGCTTTGACCGGCATAAACCGACAGGCATATCCTACTCCGGCGATGCCTACACTGTTGTTGGCTTGCGCCGATGCCACCCCGGTTACCTGCGAACCGTGTTGGTCACCACCCAAGGTCATATTTCCATCGGCTACATTGAAACCACCTGAAAAATTATTGATCAAATCAGGATGAGTAAGATCGAAGCCGGAATCAGTAATACCGATTAAAAAGGAAGCACTACCCGTCTGAATATCCCAAGCCTGCAAAGCATTGAGTTTGGTGAGGTAATATTGGCTACCCACAGAAGGGTCGTTGGGCGTAAGCAACGGATTGGCCGAGGTTTGCGGCAAATCCATCGGAAAAAAATAATAATAAGGTTCGGCATATTCCACCCGCGCATCGGCACGCAACTGCGCCAAAGTGGTTTCCACATCAATTTCGGAAGCCAGTTGCAGTTGAAAAATATCTTGGGTTTCACGCCAAGCGACGGCTTGTATTTTTTCATATCGTATTTCAGCCAAGCAGGCAGGTTGCGATAGTGTTTGGGCTTGGTCAGTAGCGGGCTTGAGTTTAAAGACCACCCGATGGGGGTCATAACTACCGTATTGTGCTTGCAGGGCAGCCATTCGGTCGGGTTGTGCCCACAGCGGTCCCTGCCAGCAAACCAATAGCCACAGCCCAAGGGTTAGCAAAATACGATTCGACAGTATTTTCATAGATGTTGGTATGGATGGATGGCGATAAAGCGAGTCGGTTGTATGCTTCGATAGCTTGAATTTCGCAAATAAACGCGACTTTATCATTTCACTTACGAAAAAAAAGAGGGAGCAGTTGTAGGTTCGCTCCCTCTCTTTGTGGAGAATAATTGGCCAACAAGCTGCTCACCGCCAAGGGGGTTGGTAAGTGTTGTAGGGGTTTTGTTGGGTTTGGGTAGGTTGTTGGTACGGATTCCAAGGTTGGTAGGGATTGATGCTGTAAGGATCGTAAGGATTGTAATAGGGGTTGAGGCGCTTGCGGATGCGCACACTATCCGGAATTACGAACCGGCCACGCAGCACCATTTTGTTGCCTAAGTTGGTTTCGGGTACAAACGCATTGATTTCGCCACACACTTTGTTGCTGTCCAAACTACGGATGAGCAAATCTTTTACCTCGTCCATTTGGCTATGGGGCTTGCTATACAAGTAACTCTTGCCTTCTTTGGTATAAATATACACCACATAGCGGTTGAAATTCTTAGGCGATAAATAGCTGTAGCGGCCTGCTTTCAGCGGTTTCTTTTCAGGATCGACGCTGTACAATTCGATTTCTAAGCGTACTTCGCCGGGCTGAAGCCGCTTGCCTCTGCCGCGCAAGGTGTCGAGGGCTTTGACATAGGTGGTAAAAATAATTCGTTTTTGGGTAGGACTTACGTGTTCAATCCAAGCATCTACGTAGTCGAAATTATAGTCAACAAGGCTTTTATACATGACCAACATTTTGCTGGTTTCGGGGCACTTTTCGACTACCTTTCCGGCCTTGCGGTTATCAACAGTAAAAAGCGTATCTAAATAGTGGTTTACTGCTTGTTTGTTTGACTCTTGTGTGGAGCCACAACTCCAGAGCACAGAGCTGGCGCAGAAAAGCGCAAATATGAACAGAAGAAAATATTTCATACAAATAAAAGTGCGTGAAGGCATCATACAATTACATTAGGCTTTAGCCGATTGTTCGGCGGCAAGCATATCGGCTTTTAGTTTTTCAGGGATAGGGGCTTTTCTCAGGGCTTTGTAATCGTAGCAGGTCAATTTGGCGATCACTTCGGCGGCTACCCGTTGGTGTTTGTGGCTGAAGATAATTTGCTCGGTCTCGAAGCTAAATTCATCAAAACTATCCAATTTAATTTTTGTAGCAATGGTTACCGTGTCCGGAAAGGTCAAGGGAAACTTGTATTTACACTGAATAGCTGCCAAAATAGGCCCCACAGGGTCGCCTTCGCCGGTAGAGTTGACCGAAAAGCCCAATTGGTTGAAATAGTGAATCCGGCCACTTTCGGCATAGCGCAAATATACGGTATTGTTCACGTGCTGGGCAGCATCCATTTCTCCCCAAGCTACTTGCACTTCGATGTGGGTGGTGTATGTGGAAAGGATATCTTGCATAGTGTTTGGACAATGAAAAAGTATCATTAATAAATGTGCTCACAAAAATAGCTGAATTCGTCTTTGTTCAAGCAATCTTGAAGAATCCCTTTATGAAATCCTTTAATTTCTGCAACTTTGTAGCCGAAAATTTATTTTTTTCACCAACCTTCCAATCGATATGAGCAACGGTTTTTTTCAAGTGCCAACCCCCAAAAACGAGCCAGTTCTTAGCTATGCGCCCGGCTCGGCTGAGCGCATAGCCCTCAAATCTGCCATTGAACAAATGCGTAGCCAAACCATAGAAATTCCTATGTACATCGGCGCCGAAAAAGTGTTGACCGACCGCAAAGTAAAAATTAGCCCTTCGCACGACCATACCCATACGCTGGGCTATTTCTATGAAGGCGATGCCGACCACGTTCACCAAGCCATTCAAGCGGCCTTGGCTGCTCGCGAGCTTTGGGCTGATTTTTCTTGGGAAAAACGCGCTGCCATTTTCCTGAAGGCCGCCGATTTGTTGGCTGGGCCTTACCGTGCGCGCATCAACGCTGCCACAATGCTGGGGCAATCTAAAAATGCGTACCAAGCAGAAATTGATGCGGCTTGCGAAATGATCGACTTTTTGCGCTTCAATGTGGCCTATATGCAGTTCATTTATCAGCAGCAGCCCGAATCGTCGCCCGGCATTTGGAATCGCTTGGAATACAGACCTTTAGAAGGATTTGTATTTGCCCTCACCCCATTCAATTTTACAGCCATTGGTGGCAACCTCCCTACTGCGCCTGCTATGATGGGCAATTGCGTGGTTTGGAAACCCGCTT
>DMHB01000324.1 GCA_003449595.1 Microscillaceae bacterium
TGCACACCTTACGGGGGTTCTTCTAGGGCAAACTCGGTGGCGCTGATACCACCTTGTACTTTACTAAGCAACCGAGCTTGTGTGCTCAGCTGTTGGGCAATGGATTTATCAGGGTAATACATAGTCTTGCTAATTTTTGGTTAAAGTAAATGTTTGCATTACAAAACATATACCAACTGTAAGGGCAAAAAGTTTTGAAAGTTAATTGCTGCCAGTTTGTCTTTCAATACAATTTTGCCCTCTTCTGAACAAGACTTTTTGTCGTATTTTAATGATTCTTTGGCTTAGTGCCACCCTCTTTTTCCCATAAATCCCACCCTAATAAGTTAAGTTCTAATACGATTCCATCTTTGGCCTCAGAGTCGGGATTGGCGATTAAGGCACCGGCGCAAAGCTGCACACGGCGGCCAGCATTGAACATCCCTCCAATGACCGATACCGCCGAAGCGTGATCGCCCGAGATAAAATCACCCATCAAATACCATCTTTTTGATAAAGGAATTTCGTAACCGGCTAAAATACCAGCTTGCACTCCTTCGCCAACAAAATAATTGTCAGTAACATAGCCGCCCAACATTATTTTAAGATGGTGGTTTGATTCGAAACCAAAAAGCCCATAACTAAAGTGCGTCAGTTTCATCTGCTCAGCTTGGGTAGCCACGTTGGTACCTGCTTGTGTACCAATGTTAAACTTGAAATTTTTGGCAATTTTAACATACTTCTGCGCTGTAAGCAAAACCAGAGGTGATAAGGCCTGCTGATTGGTGGGGTTGGCATTCGTTTCTACCCAAGCATAACGCGGGTTTCTGAAATCGAAGGCAACGCTGATTACATTGACCCCAATGTCCCAGCCCTTACCTAAGCCATACACAAAGTGTTGTTTAGACTCAAAAGAGCTGGGATTGTATAAGTTAATTTGATGCTGGTAAAAAACTTTGTTTTTTTCGGTTATATCCCCAGAGGGAATATTAAATAGATTTTGTTGACCATAGCAAAGGTTGACAGTCCTGAGGTTGAGTGTAGTAATAAATAACAAGGCGCTGACAGCACCAAAAACTTTGTTTTTCATTGGATATACTAAGTTGAAAAAGAAGATAAAACAATAAGTAGCTTGACACAAGCAGTGCGAAATGCGCTGCCAAGCCAAATATTCATATCACTTTCCAAAACTTAGTACAAGGAATAAATGGTAGCAATGAATTGGTAATATTCCGGCAAAGGAATAACCTGTGCAAAAAAAGGATTATGTGCAAATGATGCGATAGCTTGCGTAGCTGGCGGAAATAAAATATGAAAGAGAACGACTTGATTGGGAAGCCAAAAAGAAGTTAATTTTTTGTTCCTTTTAAAGAAATCTTCAAACTCATCATCCTCATTTTCGGGTGTATGATCAGGCGTTTCTGCCCAAGCGTGCTCTACAAACTCAAATAAACTATTTATTTCGTCTATATGAGTGGTAACTTGATTCTCTTGTTTTTCTTGGGTTATAGCATACCAACTAAATACAGACCCGTGGCGGGCACGATACTCTGGAAACAGCAGTATTGTGTTTAACAGGTTGAAGATAAGTACCCAAGCCACTAATTTTTCCATCACGTCTATATGAGAGTGTTATAACACAAAAATGTAGTATTACTATTATAACTTTACGAAGATACGTTTTGTTTAGCTTTTTCCAAAATTTTTGAGGCATTAATGTACTTGTTCTTTACTTTTTTTAGGGGGCTGTAGGCTAAGCGATTTCTGTAAAGGAATGAAAATCATCACTTTAGTTGTCCAAACATTGTCGTTACCCGCAGTTCTTCCCAATCTGGAAATATTATCCAAATAGTCCGTCAATGGGTTCATCCACACACTTTGTATGCCAATGCCATAGCCATTTCTTAACAGATAGCCTATGCCCAAGCCCGTCGGGAAACAAACACTTGTGTTGCCATACTCCTCTCCTCGGGCACGTGTAGCACGCTGTGCTTGTAAATTGCCACCATTTTGGTCGCGGGGTTCAAAACGTATCAATCCTATTCCTTGGCTCAGATAGACAAAAAAACGGCGTGTTTTCCACAAATTAATAATCAACTCATAGTGCAAATGAATCAAAGATGTGCGAAAATAAGTATTGGCTTGGGGTGTGGTGGTGGTACTTGTAGTTGGGGCAATAAAAAGGTCGAAATTACCACTTTCGCCTGTCATAAATCCTGCTCCCAAAGCAAGCCTGCTATTGATACGGCGTTTTTTCCGAAAGGTAAGTGAGGTTTGGAAAGACGAAGCCCATTGGTTGCCATACGCTGACAAATCGCCTTGGTAGGTGTTGGCACTTATACCAATTTCCCACAATAACTTTACTTTGGGAACAGACAAATTGACGATGCTATCCCATTGGAAGTTGGGAAAAGTAGCGGGGTCTTGCTGCTGACTCCACAGCAAAATGGGGCTATGGAGACAAGCAAAAAACAACCCTATAAAAATATGTTTTGTTACAAACTTCATCGCTTTCAACCGGTGTGATTGGCTGCTTGGTTTACGTAAAAAAATATTTCTTGGCGAAAAAAGACCACCTTAAAACTTTTTGAGCGGAGAGTTATACAAAATTTGTAAATTCACTATTAAGATAACTAAACCCAAAATTACTATGAAAACCCTGTTCTTTTACATCGGACTGTTCTTTGTTTGTTGTTTGGAAGCTTGCCAAACACCTACCAAAGTTGACAAAGACAAACTAAAGGCCGAAGTAATAGCCGCCGAGCAGGCTTTTGCCCAAATGACAGCCGAAAAAGGTATTGCAGAGGCTTTTTATGCTTTTGCAGAAGACAACGCAGTCATCAAACGTGAAAACGATACCCTGATTAAAGGCAAAGACAATATCCGAGCCTATTATAGTGCACCTTTTTACCAAAAAGCCAAGGTTAGCTGGTCGCCCGATTTTGTAGAAGTGGCCGACTGTGGTACGATGGCTTACACCTATGGGCAGTATAATTGGGAGGGCATCACCCCAGAGGGGAAGCCTTTGGTACTCAAAGGGGTATTTCATACGGTTTGGAAAAAACTTCCCACCGGGCAGTGGCGCTATGTATGGGATTAATCCCTGATTTCTTGGCAAAGCTCAACCAGCACCCCCTGGGTCGATTTTGGGTGTAAAAAGCAGACTAATTTATTGTCAGCGCCTCTTTTGGGGGTTTCGTTTAGTATGGTAAATCCTTCAGATTTCAACCGCGCCATTTCAGCTACAATATCGGCTACTTCATAGGCAATGTGGTGGATGCCCTCGCCTCTTTTCTCGATAAATTTGGCGATGGCACTTTCGGATTGCGTAGCTTCCAAAAGCTCTATCTTGGTTTCTCCGACTTGAAAAAAGGATGTATTTACTCCTTCCGACACCACCTCTTCTACTTTATAATGAGGTTTGCCGAAAAGCTTGGCAAATAAATCGTTCGCTTGTGTCAAGTCTTTGACCGCAATGCCGATATGTTCTACTTTAAGCATATTGAACTAAATTTGTATTTTTGTTGAAACTTTCTACTCTTAAAAGTGGTTAATTTGAACAATTAACAACACTTAAATAAGCTAAACCAGTCTTACAAAGCTAAAAATAAAATATTGCTCACTCAATTTTTGCACTTATGATAACTGTTACAGACAAAGCAAAAGAGAAAATATTGTTGCTCAAATCAGAATCAGGTTTTTCTACCGCACACAACATCCGCGTATCTGTTAAAGGGGGTGGGTGCTCCGGTCTAATGTATGATTTGGACTTCGACGAAACCATCAGCCCTACCGATGAAGTGTTTGAAGACAAGGAAATTAAAATTTTGGTAGATAAAAAAAGTTTGCTTTATTTATTGGGTACTGTACTCGATTTTACAGACGGATTGAACGGCAAAGGCTTCCAATTTATTAACCCCAACGCGTCGCGCACATGCGGTTGTGGCGAAAGTTTTGCTGTTTGATAGTTTGACTTTCAAAAATTTTCAATAGTTTTAAGTCGCATTTTTCATAATGTATAGTTTAATAGTTAAATGTCGGTTTTTTTAAAGCCGACTTTTACTTTTTCAAACCCATTCAGGCGCATTTTAAAGCAAGATTGGCTCGAAAAACTGGTTTATTTCTCTTGCACATTCTTCGGGAGCTTCCTCCACAACAAAGTGCCCCGCCGAAACCTCTACTACTTGCCCTCGATTTTCTGCAAAACACTCCTCAAAATGATGTGTATATTCTGGCAATATTACAATATCTCTATTGCCATAGATGTATAAGCCCGGCATCGAAAACTTCTGCCCACTCAACATAACCTCTTCCCATCTTTTTATATCATAATACATAGCCCTGTACATATTGCAACTGGTGGTTACAGTGCCCGGAATTTGAAAAGTACGCACATATTCTTGTACTGTACTTTCGGGAAATTTTTTCTGGTGTGCCATCCTCAAAAAATGCCTAAGCCACGCTTCTTCCCTCCCTACAATGAGCGCTTCGGGCAAGTCGGGCTGTTGCATAAACGACTGATACCAAAGGACTTGCTGCCCACTTTGGCGTAACTTCTCCCGTACTTTCAGGTTCCCTTTCGCATTGTTGATTACAGCAATGTTTAACAAGCATAGCGCTTTTACCCTTTCGGGGATGGCTAATGCAACCTCTTGGGCTACAATACCGCCCCAATCGTGCCCGCATAGGCCAAATGAATCAATGCCCATTGCATCGAGCAAGGCAACCACGTCGGCTGCTAAAGATTGTTTGGTGTATAGTTTTAGGTCGCCTAAAGTTCGTTCACTATCGCCTAAACCGCGCAAATCAGGTCGTATAACTCGGAAAGCAGGATTTAGCAATGGCACAATGGGTTCCCAGCACATTGAGCTTTGCGGCCACCCGTGGATGAATACCAAGGGAACACCATTTTCTGTGTCGCGCACGTGAAACATCCCCCGCGGGGTTTGGTAAGTAGAAGCTTTTGCGGCCATTGGTTAAATATTTTTGGAGGAAAATTTAGTTTTAATTTCTTAGTAATCAGGCAGTTATTGAAGAGGAAACCTTGCAATATCATTCAAATTTAAAATATTTTGAGTGGTTTGAAACTTTCTGGGGGATGATTTCAGTTATTAAACCAAACAAAATATTAACATACTTTTATATGAATGAGGCTTTGCAGCAACTTCCCTTGCGAATTGAGGCGCAAAAATTAGAGAAAGCAGCTTTTATACTCAAGGCCATTGGGCATCCTATCAGATTGGCCATCCTCGATTTGCTCGACCAAACCAACCAGATGCATGTCAGCGAACTACAAGAAAAATTAGATATCGAACAAGCTTTGTTGTCGCATCATCTCATCAAAATGAAGGACAAGGGGGTTTTATTAGCCGTGAAGAAGGGTAAATATATTTATTACAGCATCGCTGACCCATCAATGATACGGATTATTGACTGCATCGCGCAGTGTAAAGCGCTCTAATTTTTTTCAAACAAATAAAAATAATAACATACATTCATTTATCAAATTATAAATTTCTCCGACCCCATAACTTCTTATTTATACTTCACTGTTATTTCAAACCAAACCTTCCCACATTTATGGAAACCTCCTCAACACATCATTACACAGTCGATTTAGCTTGGACAACAGAGCGCAAAGGTGTTTTATCGTCCGAATCGCTTCAGCAAAGCTTTGAAGTAGCCACGCCGCCCGATTTCCCGAAAGGGCATCCGGGTATTTGGTCTCCCGAGCATCTATTCATCGCCTCGGCCTCCAGTTGTTTGATGACTACTTTTTTGGCAGTCGCCGAAAATTTTAAATTGCCGTTTACTGCTTTTGCTTGCCCGGCAGAGGGGCAGTTAGATACTGTCGAGGGGCGTCTGGTGGTGAGTCAAATTATATTAAAGCCCTTGGTAAAAGTAAACAACGAAGAAGATATTGCCTTGGCACATAAAGTATTACA
>DMHB01000011.1:0-5427 GCA_003449595.1 Microscillaceae bacterium
TCCGAGGGAGAAAATCAATCGCCCAAATTTTCTGGCTACCCATCGGAAATAATCGCGCCACAAAAGCTCGAGCACCAACCAATAGGTGGATTGGTTGCGTGCAATTTCTTGTTCGTATTGTTTTACTTTTGCATATACATACCGTGCTGAGAGGCATCCCATTGAGAGCCAAGCCGAAAATTTAGAAGAATACGATTCGCCCAATAATCCATCGCGGGTTTCTTTGTAGCGGCTTAGGTGTCGGTTTTTCCAAAAGTAATCTTCCAATCTTGCCAAAGCCGCAGTTTCGCCCCCTTTGAATGCCAAAACCTGCCGCCCGTCCGATGTTGGTTCTTCCAGCCCTAAGGTTTGCCAAGTAGGTAAATCGCCGGTGTCTATGCCTTTGAGTGGGGGTAGTTGTTTGGGCGATGGCAAGAAGGGGCGTATAGGACTATTTTTTTCTACTTCTTTACGAAATTCTGTAAATATGTTGGGCAGATTGTTAATTGGAAACGGCAAGTCGTCGGGGTGAACCAAGGTGTGGTGCCAAAATAATTCTAAAGTTGTTTTTTGCTTCCAAAGTGCCTGCTCTAATTGATTTTCGACGTAGATTTCTTCCGTACCTACCTCTTTGGCTGCAAAAACCCAAGAAACCTGCCACTGTTCCGCCATAGTGGTCAGTACTTCTTCCGGTTTGCCGAAAGCAATCACCAAATCAGACCCGATTTGTCGGAGGTTGTTCCGAAGATTGGCCACGGCTTCGCACATAAACTGTGCACGGTAGGCACCGGTTTTAGAAAAACCCAACGAAGTTTCTTCAAACCAACGGGGGTCAAAACAAAACACAGGAATCAGGCTGTTTGGTACAAGGTTTGCGACAGTTTGGGTTTTGAGATGCGCCAAAGCTTTGTGCAGCACTTCGTTGTCCAAAAGCCTTAAATCATTCCTAAACCAAAGAATAACTCTCTTTTGTTTTTCCATAAAATCAAGAACAGGATGTTTAAAAAAAGGTTTTTATTTAGAAAGTTGAACATTTGGCTGTATTTTTATAAAAATTAAACAGGAGGGCACTCGTCGTGCATATAGCAGCCTAATATTTATGAGGACGTTTTCATTTTCACTTCCCAAATACAAACTGACTTTCAATAGGCAAAGCATTGCCTACAGGCTTTTCATCAGCTTTTTTGTAGTCTGTTTGATGATGATAAGCTTGGTGCTGATCACGGTGTATCAGGTCAACACGACCCTGCGCAAAGAGGTTTATGTGTCGCGGGTGGTACAGCCTACGCGTATTTTTTGCAATTTCATTGCTGAAAAAATAGAGAGTACCAATTTTTTAGTGCAAGGGCAGTTGCTAAGTCAAAAAATACTGCAAGGTCAGCAAGAAAACCGCCTGATGGTATGGAAACAAGACATTATGCCGGCGTTAGATAGTTTGCTTATGTTATCTAATGAATGGCAAGGGAATAGTGAAAAACTGCTTCTGGCCAATGTGCGCGGGCGCATCAACAAGCTTAGGACAGTACAAGATGCTATTGAGCTTCAAATTGAGAAGAATGTAACCTTGCCCGATTCGTTGATGGCCAATATTCTTAGCGCCAATTTGTTGGTCAATAATTTAGACCCCAAGGCAATGTTCAAAGAACAAGCCTTGGAAATCGCCCAAGAAATTAAAAAAGATTTGGCGCGCCTCAATGCCATTCAAACCGAAATTACTAACCAGATTATCCAATCGCTCAACGAAGAGGTTTGGCAATTTACACTGACCGAAATACTGATTTTAGTAGTTGCTATCAGCATTGCTTTCTTGATGAGCTACTCGCTGACACGATCTATTTTGGCGAACATCCGCACCTTGAAAGGATATATTACTGAGTTTAGTTCGGGTAATTTGCCTAAAGTAGAAAAAGAAAACTACAACGAAATTATTTCTATTTCTGAAAATTTGGCCAAGCTCAACACCGAACTCAAACGCATTCAGGACTTTGCTTTGGAGGTAGGAAGCGGCAATTTTGAAAGTGAAATATCGGTTTTTAACAATGAAGGGGAAATTGGCCGCTCATTGGCCGAAATGCGTAATGGTTTGGTCAACGTAGCGATTCAAGATCGATTCAGAAACTGGGCCAATGAAGGAATTGCCTTGTTCGGCAACTTATTTAGAAGTAGTGACGACACCGCTAAGCTCTATGATGATTTTGTGCGCACTTTGGTACAATATATGAAGGCCGCTCAAGGTAGTATCTTCATTTTACGCGACGACGAAGCAGAGCCATATCTGTTCTTGGAAGCCATTTATGCTTTCGACAGGCGTTATTTTTTGCGCAAAAAAATACACCGAACCCAAGGAATGATTGGGCAGGTGTGGCAAGAGAAAGAACGAATGTATTTGGAAAAAATTCCTGCCGATTTTGTTGTCATCAATTCAGGATTGGGTAGCAGCAAACCCAGTGCTTTGCTGATTGAGCCTATCTTGGCCAATGATGGTGAATTTTTAGGAGTTATTGAGTTAGCTTCTTTTCAAACCATACCGGCTTACCAACTCGATTTCATTACCCGCGTAGCCCAAGTAATTGCTTCATTCATTTCTACACTCAAAAAGAACGAAGAAACCGGCCGCTTGCTGCAAGAGTCGCAACGCACTGCCGAGCTTATGCTTGCCCAAGAAGAAGAAATGCGCCAAACAATGGAAGGCTTGGTAAGCCGGCAGGAAATGCTCGACACCAAGTTGCAACAACTGGAAGCACAAAACAAAGCCATCAACAATACCTTAGCAGTTGTCGAATTTGATATGAACGGGGCTTTGCTGACTGCCAACGATATTTTCTTACAATCGACAGGCTACACCATCGAAGAGGTAGTTGGCTACCCTTATCTGATGTTTGTGCCCGATGAAAAATCTGCCAAAAAACAATTTGAGCAACTCATCGATTCGCTCAGCAAAGGCCACTCCCAATCTGGCGAGTTTGAACATATTGGCAAAAACGGGAAAGTGATTTGGTTCAATAGCTCTTTTACGGTTATCAAAGACTACCAAAACAAGCCTTTCAAAATTATCCACTTGGCTTATGATGTAACCATCCAAAAAATGCTGAACCTCGAAACCCAACAGTTCAATGTAGCCATCAGCGAAACCAATATGGTGGCCGAGTTTGACATAAGAGGGCACTTGATCAAATCGAACGACTTATTCCTTCGAGTAATGGACTATGCGGCTGAAGCTGCCAAAGATGTGCACCACAATGTTTTTCTAAGTCCTCCGGATAAAATCGCCTCTCAAACCAAAGATTTCTGGGAGAAACTGAACGCCGGACAAGCTACCACCGGTCGGTTCAAGCGTATCACACGCCAAGGCAGAGAAGTATGGCTAAGAGGGAGCTACAACCCTATTTTGAACAATAAAAAGCGCGTTTACAAAATCATATTTTTAGGACAAGACATCACCGACGCGGTCAACAGCGAACGGGGCAGCAGCCGCGCCAGCATTGGCACAGGTGCCATCCAATACCGCACCTAATCTTTTTGTATTTCTGATTAATTTCTTAATTTTGATATGATTCGTTAGGTTAAACTTTTTACATTATGTCTGATAGCAACACCAACTCGCGCAAATGGCTCACTACCAATACAGGCGCTTTTGTAGTTTCTTCCATCCCTTTCTTTTTGTATATGCTCAAAGGTAATAGCTTTGTAAACCTCCTTAGTTTGGTTGGATACGGCTATTTTGGTGTTTATTTCTTGATCACCGCTTGGAAAGCACACACCGACTTAGAATATTCTAAATCGCAAACCCGAGGGCTGTTTGCTTGGCTTTATCCGGCAGTAGTTACGGCTATCCGGTTTTTGATTTAAGGCAACACGGCAGCGTTTCCAAGGTCTTTTCAAAAGTGCCTTGCCTACTATCATCGCGTAGGCGAGGCGCTTTTGTTATTTCCAATAGGCCAACGCCAACAACAAAATCGTAAAAAAAACCAACCCAATGAATACCCAACTTAATGCTTCCGTTCCTCTGTGTACCACTTGTTTAGGTTTGGGTTCGAGAGTTGCTCCAACAGCGGGCATCCATTGGGTTTTCTGTAAAGAAGAAGCGGCAGGCACCGCTGTTTCAGTGTATTGATGCCAAGACACCAAGGTTTTCCCGATGCGGAGTTCATCGCCGGGCTGTAAAACCACCGGTTTGCCGGCAGCTATTTTTTTTTGATTGACGAAAGTACCATTGGTCGAGTGTAAATCCTCTGCTGTCCATTGGCCATTTGCTACTTGACAAAGACTGAGGTGATGTGCCGAAATAGTTAAATCCTGTTGAAAAACCACGTCGTTATCTTCAGCTCTTCCTAAGCGAATAACTTTCATAGCATTCTGAATTTAAGAGGCCATTTCTCCTACAAATGGGTTAAACTTTCGCTCCTTGCCTATGGTGGTGTCTCTGCCGTGGCCGGAATGAACCACAAAATCATCTCCTAAAGGAAATAATTTTTCGCGGATGCTGCGCAACAACGCTTCGTGATCGCACCCCGGGAAATCTGTCCTGCCAATGCTCATTTCAAATAAGACATCGCCACCGATGATAAATCTATCGGCTTGGCTTACAAAAGCTACGTGGCCTGGAGCGTGGCCGGGTACAAACAACACATCCAAACTCGAATGGCCAAAGCGAATGGCATCCTTCCCTTCTTCCAAGTATTCGTCCGGTTCCGATTCAATAAATGGCTTGATGCCATACATTTCGGAAGCCATTTTGCACGATTTTAAGGTTGGCAAATCGAGTGGGTGGATGGCCAGTTTGACTTGGTAAGTATCTTTCACAAATTGATTCCCGAATACGTGATCTATATGGCAATGCGTATTGAGTAATCGAACTACTTGAAGTTGGTGCTGCGCAATGAAGTTGGTCAATATTTGCTGCTCGGCAGAGCTATTGCAGCCCGGATCGATGATAAGTGCTTGACGCGTTTCGTCAAAAAGCACGTAGGTGTTTTCCTGAAATGGATTAAAAGTAAAGGACTGAACTTGTATCATATTCTATGTGTAATACTAAATCGTAATGCCAAGAATAAGCATATCATCACGTTGCTGTACACCTTTCTGGTGTTGGTACAAATAATCTAACATAGCATTGGCTTGGGCTTCCATCGAAAGGTGTGCATATTGCTCAAGTAGCATTTGTACACGTTTAGAGCCTATTTTAATAGTATTCGGTCCGTGTTGATCGCCATAGCCATCGGTTGTGAGGTAGATCTTGCTTCCTTTTTCCAAAATCACTTCCGACTTGGTAAAGGCCACTTTCCTACGCCGGAAGCCTCCGATAGATTTGCGATCGCCTTTCAACTCTTTCAACTCGTGACTGCCTTTGGCAATGTAATACAGCGACCGTTTGGCTCCGGTAAATTCAACCTTGACGTGTGTATCGTCCACCTCTTCGATGCAACAAAGGGCAATGTCCATCCCATC
>DMHB01000011.1:5738-5904 GCA_003449595.1 Microscillaceae bacterium
AAAGGGCAATGTCCATCCCATCGGCATTGAGTTCGTCCTTTTGGCGTAACTCTACTCTGATTTGCAAATTGAGCATTTCGAGTACCCGCACTGTGTCGAACAAATGGCGCTGGTTTACAATTTCGTTGAGCAAGGCATAGCCCAACATCGACATACACGCCCCTGC
>DMHB01000355.1 GCA_003449595.1 Microscillaceae bacterium
TTGGAGTACAGAACAACAAACTGCTTTTGAACAACAATACGGGTATAGCTCTATGCTTTCTACCTTCAACGCAGGGCTTAATGTGCAAAAAATGTATTTGTCGGCTGCGGCGGCTGCCGGGGGCGATGCTTTGCAGAGCAAACCTTTTGCCGATTTCATTACCAACCACCCCCACACTTTTAGGATAGAAGGCGGCAAAGAGCTACAACTCAATACCTTTCACCCTTCGATGGCCAAAGTGCTGAATGCCAATGGCATTATCCGTGTGGCAGGGCATATTTTCCAATACACCCGCCAATACATCAAAATCATTGAAGGCGGCGACGAACGCCAAATTCCGAAACTATTAGCAGCCACCCAAGATGATAGGGCTGCCAAGATTCGGGTGTTCCCGTTGACAAGTGCCAATAACGCCAGAACAGGCAATTTTAGACTTTCTTGCCAAGCATGTATAGATAAGGGTAACGACCCTGTTGTTTACCAAGTTTTAGAAGCAACTATGTATGGAACCGTTATTGGTCAAGAATACAGCTACCCTATATATGGCGAACCCCAGTTGGTTTGCCCAACCGACGGAGGAGGAACACCCTTACAAGGCCCCGACGGCGAGCCTTATTGTTATTATGCACAGTTTATCGTAGGCTATGGAACCAATAGTATTTTAGGGTTTGATTTTGTAACCCGTCGCAATTTGAATTTTCTTGGGTTTCATTGGACTGAGAACATGAGCACTCAGCGGACAAAAACTGTAAGTGGTAATTATAGAATCAATGGAAGCCAAAGAACCATCTGGAGGCAACTCTTCAATGAGGCTGTGTTTGCCCAAACACTATATGATGGTCCTTTTGCTGACTTTACAGGATTTATTGATTTTCAAGATTTCTATTTTGGCCCCTCTGATTTAGGTGCTTCTTGCCCAGATAATAATCCTACTAAGCTCTGCACCGTTAATTTTTAATCATAATTATTCATTTAAGCCATTATCAACCAAATTTGGATGGTAATGGCTTTTACCTTTTAACTCTATGATTAATAAATTCTTAGCAAGTTTTGTCTTAATTGTACAGTGGTCATACTTGATTAATATTAGTACAGCACACTGTCAATCTATAAGCGTTTTCTCGGAGAAAAAAATAAAGCCCCCTTCCAAACAAATTATTTCATTGAACATTGGCGCAGTATGGGGAGAGCCTTTATACACATTGAATTATGACAAAGTAATTTATACCAAAGGGGCTTGGCAATTGGGTTATCAGTTGGGATTAGGATGGGGAAGATACACTGGCTACAATTCACAACTTAGAGCTGGTGCTGCAGGTAATTATAAACACGACGCTGTTGTCATTCCTACGTCCTTTATTGTGTCTTGGGGTAAAAGAGCCAGTAAATTAGATATATTGGCCTCTTATATTTTTTTTTATACAAATCCTTCAATAGGGCCTAGTGCAGTTCGGATTGAAACCTATGAACTTTACTCTAACTCCCTTCAAATAGGGCTTGGATGGAGGTATCAAAGACCTCGCGGGGGATTTTTCTTTCAGATTCACTTCAAAGCTGCGTTTATTTCCTTAGAACATGGGTATAATAGATGGAAAGGCAAAGCAGAATGGCGGTTTGGAAGTTTTTTCAATCCAGGCTCATTAACTGTGAATTCACACTTTCCGTTTGGCGTCGGCTGGGCTTTTCCAGTTATCAAAAAAAATAAATCCCCCAAAGAATAAAGACCACCAACCCAGTCAGGCTTTCCACACCTGGCTGGGTTTTTTATAATGGCATCTGCGCAACTGAAATAACTATGGCCCTATGCCCCAAGGGTTGGGCAGCCTCAACAGCCCCCTGCTATAAGCCTTTCAATGGGTTTTAAACAAGATATTGTTCCAATCTTTTACATAATGGCGTAAGGTATCTGTGGGGTTTTCGCCAATAAAAATAGCGCAAGTTTCCAAATTTTTAAAGGACAAAGGTAAAGATTCCAACGGATTGTGATGCACATACAAATACGCTAAATCATCGCAAGCGGCCATACTTTCGGGTAGGTGGGTCAGTTGGTTGTGGGACAGGTCTAACCTTTGCAAATTGACCAATGAGCCAAGGCTTTCGGGCAAACGTGTCAGTAAATTGTTAGACAAGTCCAATTCTTTTAAGGTTGGCAGGTAGCCCAAGCTTTCGGGGAGTTGTGTCAGGCGGTTGTTTGCCAGCGACAATTCTTCCAAGGCTTGCCATTGGGCTATTGCATCCGGGATGTTGTCAAGCCAATTGCTTCCCAGACCCAAGTATTGTAGGCGAGGCAAGGCCAACAGGGCCGCAGGAAATTGGGTCAAATGGTTGCCGGCAAGGCTTATCATTTGCAGGTCTTGCAACCTGTCGATTTCTATAGGGAGCGTAGTAAGCCGATTGTGTGCCAAGTATAACTCGCGCAGGTTGGGAAGCGCCAATAGGCTTTCAGGAAACAAGAAAAACTTGTTTTTTGACAAGCTTAAGAGATGTAGTTTTTCCAATGCTTGGATGCCCTCCGGTATTTCGCTTAGGTGGTTATCAAATAAGAAAAGTTCGCGCAAGTTGGAGAGCCGTAGGACGCTTTCGGGAAAATGGGAGAACTGGTTTGCGTCTAACCTCAATTGGTGCAGGTTGGCAAGTAGCGCAATTTCCGCAGGAAGATCGCGTAAGTTTTTCTGTGTCAGGCTAAGTTTTACAAGATATTGCACAGGAGTTGCATAATCCCAAGCGTTGTGTTGTTTTAAAAAATCAGTCAGCTGGCTAAATTCCTGAAAAGGAACGCCATAGTGTTGTTCAAAAGCCATTTGAAGCCCTTGCGAAGCCACCAAGGCAAGCCCCAAGCTGAGGTTGGCTTCATCTTTTGAGTCGAGCAAGGCTTGAAGGTTAGGGTCGAGCATCTGGTAGCGGCGCTGTTAAAATTCAATGTTACACTCGGGCATAGCTTGCTTTAGGTTGTCTATGACTGACTGGGGTAAAGGATTGCTACGCAGATCCAACCCTTCTAAAAATGCCAAATGCTGGATACTCAGCGGTAAGCTACGGAGTGCATTATGGCTCAAAATTAGAAATTCTAAATTCGACAAATCTCCTATGGTGGCCGTAAGGGTGGTCAGTTGATTTCCGCCCAAGTCTAACCAAGTTAGTTGGTGCAAACGCCCAATTTCTATGGGCAAGGTGGCGAAATAATTTTTATAAACAATTAGCTCATCCAGTTGCTGTAGTTGGCCGATTTCGGCAGGAAGTGCTGTGAGGCGGTTATTGGCCAAATGCAACTTGCGTAGGTTGGTTAGTTGGAACAAGGACGCGGGGAGTGGGTTCAGCAAATGGTTTCCCCAAAGCTCCAAATCTTCCAAATGCACCAATTGCCCTATTTCTTCAGGCAAATGATGCAGCATCGTCATAGACAAGTCTAAGCGCTTCAGGGGTTGTAATTGCCCGATTTCGCTGGGCAGAACCTCCAAGAGATTATTTCCTAAAAACAACGCTTCTAATTGTGGCAACTTGCATACCTCGGTTGGGAAGTTGTGTAGTTGGTTGCTACTTGCATTGAATGACTTAAGATTTTGCAAGTCATCCAAATTGGTCGGCAAGGTTTTCAGAAAATTCAGGCTGATGTCGAGTTTGGCTAATTTTTCCAACTTGGGAAGGTTTTCGGGCAATTTGGTCAGTTGTCTTTTCGACAAATCCAAGGAGGTTACCTCCTCCACATACCCTTGCGAGGCTACGAGTTCGATACCCAAGGTGAGCAGTGCCACATCATGGGAGTCGAGCAAGGCTTGAATTTTAGGATCGATCATAGAGCCAATATACAAAATAAACCTGCCGGCTTTTCAATGACCGGCAGGTTTAATGATTTGATTGAAGGTTGAAAACAGTACGGCAATCTACTTGCTACTCGCATTTGGCATTGTACATTATATCGCCCGAGTCGCTTACCAATCCTTGGCTCGAAAAATACCAAGCGTGTTCGTTGGGTTCGTTGGCTATTTTCAAATACAAGGCTTCTGCGTCATACCTGCCTGCCACGGACTCTCCGTCGTATTCGCCGGTAAAAGTGCCGTTATCTTTCAACTCAACTTTCAATACATTGCCTTTTTCGTCAGCATAACAGAGTTTGCCGGTAGGCAAGTGGGTATAAGCATCAGCCATCATAGTAAAGCTTCCCAAGCCATACAAGGCTATAAAGAAGGCAAAAAAGTTAGCGCGTGGTTTCATAGTACCAAAGGTTAATATGGAACAATCAATTAAATAAAAAAGGAGTTTTAGTTTTGTATCGGAAAAATCTGTCTTTGATGTTTCTAACGATGAATGACAAGTAAAGATATGTATAAATCTGTATGGATTCCAAAGTTCAGGCATAGAATTTACTATTTAATGGCTTACGCCTCTCTTATGTTAGGCGAGGCCTGTCGACCTGCCTCCCAGCCTGTTGCGGGCAATTTGATTGGCTTGGCTAAGTCCGCTCAAACGCAGTTAGCCCAACAATTTGCGCAAGCAGGGCAGCAAAATACCATCGAGGCTTACCAAGCTTTTTTGGATCGCTACCCAAGGGGGCTCCAAGCCGACTCGGCTCGCGCCAAACGCAACCGGATGGCTTTTGCCGAAGCCGAAACAGCGTACACTTACCAAGCTTTTGAAGATTTTTTGGCGCAATATCCCGATGCTGCACAAGCTGCCGAGGCCAACTATTACTTGCGTTCGTTTGGATTTATCAACAAAAGTTATTTGCTGGGCAAAATCGATTATGCCTCACACGAGGGTTTTGTGCAAATAGCAGCCCAATACCTGCCCCTGCCGATGCGCACCCTTACGATGTATATGCGCAAGGAAGCCTACAAAAATTTTATCCGTATGCACCAAGCCGCCTTGCAAGACGGCATTGAATTATACATTGTGTCGGCTGCACGCGATTTTTATGACCAGGTAGAAATCTGGGAAAAAAAATGGGGCAATGACGAAGACACCGCCCAGGTAGAAAAAGCCAAAAAAATATTGCGCTATACGGCGATGCCGGGTGCTTCGCGGCACCATTGGGGCACCGACATAGACCTGAACTCAGTAGAACCCGATTATTTTGAGCAAGCTGAAGGCGATCAAATTTATCGCTGGTTGCAAGCCAATGCACACCGGTTTGGGTTTTTTCAGACTTATACACCACTCGATCCGAAAGGCCGAGCCAAAGGGTATGAAGAAGAAAAATGGCACTGGTCTTTCCGGCCTATCGCAGCCATTTGCTTGCGCGAATACCTCCGAACCATCAAATACACCGATTTAGAAGGGTTTGAAGGGGCTAAAACTGCCAAAGAAATCAAAATTATTGACCACTATGTCAAGTCGATTGGGCCTTGAAAAAACCCTTTACACTCGTCACCTGAAAAAAGGACTTCATCACAACAAGAAAAACTAAGGCAACTTTGTAAATTTGCGTTTCGTAAATATGTAATGAAACAAGTTTTTATCCTATTCACAAAAAATTAAAGGTTATGTGGAATAAAACTAATACACATTCAGGAGACGAAATTATGCTCCATTTTGCCAGAGAGGCTTTGGTCAAGAGTTATAAAAATGGCTGGTCCAAGTCGCTCGAAAATTTCAACCATACCATCAAATCGCAAGAAAAAGCCTATGCCAATAAACAAAAATAAAGGGCTTTCAACAAGGATTAAAAATTTGCGGAAATTACTAAAATTACCTTTTCATTACACTGAATCTTGACATAACAAAAGCCTCCAGCATCGCTGAAGGCTTTATTTTTTGTACTCTATATGCCCTACGGTTAGGCGTGGGCGGGCTTTTGCTTATACCCTTTCAGGATGCGATGTGCCAGCGAGGATTTATGTACTTCGTCGGCACCATCGTAAATGCGTGAAGGGCGCTCGTGGCGATAATAGAACGACAAAATGGTGTCTTCTGTAATTCCCAGTCCGCCGTGAACTTGGATGGCACGGTCGATGACACGAAGC
>DMHB01000275.1 GCA_003449595.1 Microscillaceae bacterium
TGCGCAGCTTCCTAAATATATGGAATGGTATGTTTCTTTCAGCCTGATGCTTACCTTGGTGTGGCTTTACTTAGAAATCTTACGCTTGTTGAGCAA
The DNA here is from genome assembly GCA_003449595.1 of Microscillaceae bacterium. Taxonomy (GTDB): domain Bacteria; phylum Bacteroidota; class Bacteroidia; order Cytophagales; family Microscillaceae; genus UBA8158. The sequence goes on from DMHB01000275.1 coordinate 97, forward strand.
ACTGCGTAGCGAATAATCAGGGCGAGCATACTTTGATGACAGTATAGTAAATTGATACAAAGGGGCTTTATGCCCCTTTATTATTTTCAGGGGTTGAGGTAGATTTATCTTCTTTGATCCGAGGCTTGAACACTTGTTCATCGTCCAAAATTTTATTGATTTCTTCAGTAACCTCGTGTAAGTTATGGGCTGCCTCGTCCAGCATATTCAGATATGGCACTTCGTGAGGGCTATCTTTGCGAATCAAGTAAACCAAACCCAAAATACGCGTGAGCGGCCCCCGCACACGATGGGCATTGAAAAAAGCATAGTTGACCAACTGCTGATTTTGTTGCTGTAAAGCCAAGGTTCTTTCCTCTACAAGAGACTCTAAATTCTTATTAGCAGTTTCAATTTGTTGATGAGAGTATTGAAGTAAGTTGGCCTGTAGGCTGATTTTCTCTTTTTGCCTTACAATCTCAGTGTTTAAAGTTTCTAAAGCTATTTGAGATTTACGGCTCTTCCGATACAATCGGTAAATGATAACAACCAGGGTTAAGCTGAAAAGCAAGAAGACAACAATGGTAGCAATCCATATTTGCTGTCGAGCTACAACAGACTCGCTATAACTCAGCGCTATCTCGCGCTCTTTTTTTTCAGCCCTAAGCGATAAATTTTCCGATTCTTTCTTATTTAGCTCATAGTTGTACAATAAAGCCGTATTGCGTCGATAAGTACTTTCACTCAGCAAGCTATCTCGGTAGTTGACATAAATACTTTGATATTGAAAAGCATTTGTAAAGTCTTGGTTCGCACCATAGGCTTTTGATAAAAACTGAGCCGCTTCTTTGATTCTATCCTTCGCTTTTAGGTTGTTAGCAATTCGGTAAGCCTCTAACCCTGTTTGGATGGCTTGTTCTACTTGTTTTCCGCTGAATTGATTTTCGGCTATACCCAACAAAACCGTAACTTTCGACCATTGGTCTTGAATTTTTGAAAAAGTAACCAGTGCCTTTTGGTAGTAATCCAGGGCTTTGGCATCTTGGCTAAGTGTATGATAAACATTGCCCAAGTAGTTATAGATCGAACCGATTTGATGATAATCCGAAACTTGTGAAGCATACCTCAAAGCGCATTCAAAATCAGCAATGGCTTCTTTGTGTCGTTTCAATTTGGTTTTTGAATAGCCAATATTGGCAATAATGATCCCCAATTGTTCGCTCATTTTTCTTTCTTCAAACACTGGTCTGGCTCCTTCCAAATAGGAAAGAGCTTTTTCATAATCGCCAAATTTTTCAAACACCTTCCCGATGTTGTTTTTCACCATGGCTATTCCGATTTCATCTTGCAAGCGTTCACGTATCAATAATACTTGTAGGTAAGCAATCAAAGCCTCTTCATAACTTCCCATTGTCCAGTAAGCACCGGCTAAATTGTTGATAGTAAGGGCTATGAGGGGTTCATTTTGAAGCTTTTCGGCTTTCTTTTTAGCCTCATTGGCAATTTGCAATGACTTTTCGGGAGAAACATACCAATATGCCTTGCTTAGTGCAGCCATCAGCGCCACTTCCATACTATCAGTAGGAGATTGGGCGAGCAATTGCTCCAAGCTATCGATTTTTGAGATTTGGCCTATGCCATTCAATGGCTGCCATACAAAAATCGTGATAGCGATTAAAACAATTATATTTTGCAAAGGAAGGCCATTGAAAAATGAATAAATTTGGGACAGCAAATTGTAAGTACAAAAAAGGTTTATTAATTTCAAATTTTTCTGAAAAAACCTCTTGTTTCTTACACAAGTTTACATGAAAAGACAAAAAGGTGCAAATAATTCTTATTTTGGCAATATAGCAGAAGGTATCAAAACCTCTTGGGCTGGCTTAGTCATTTCTTTTAAACATCTTTGGCAGGCAAAGAAACAACGTCGCAATTTTCAAATTGCACAAGACAGCTACTTCGATTTTTCATCCGGGATTCACACCTTACAATATCCTTTTGAAAGCGCTCCTATTCCCGACAACGGACGATACAGACTACATAATGAAATGGATGATTGTATTGTTTGTGATAAATGTGCCAAAATATGCCCGGTCAATTGCATTGATATCGAGCCAATTAAAGCAACCGAGCAAGTTGGCACCACTTCAGACGGCTCTCCTATTCGATTGTATGCAGCCAAATTCGATATCGATATGGCTAAGTGTTGTTATTGTGGGCTTTGTACAACCGTTTGCCCTACAGAGTGTCTTACTATGACCAAAGTGTATGACTTTCCGGAAACGGAAATTACACAGATGAATTATCATTTTGCCAACCTTAGCCCTGAAGAAGCTACCGAAAAAAAAGCACTTTTAGAACAATTTCAAAAAGAAAAGCAGCAATTGAAGGAAAGTGCCGCCCAAGCTTCGGAAGAGAAAGCAACCCAACCCTCCAAGCCTAATTTTACGCCTAAGTTGAAACCACCGGCGAAACCCAAAACAATTGATGAACCCCACACTACCCATAACCAAGGTGAGGAAGTGCCAACTCAAAAGCCTAAGGCCTCTTTTACACCAAAGATGAAACCCAAAACAGAATTACCTCCCGAGAATACTCAAGATCAAGCAGCCCAGTCGGTTGAAAATAAACCCAAGCCGAAGTTTATACCCAAAATAAAGCCTAAAACCGATCCGCCTTCCGACACAACCGCATGATAAACCTGTTAATGATTTATACCCTGATGGGCTTCATGGTTTTAGCCTTGTGGTTGATGCTAACCACCAAAAAACTTTTGCATGCCGCCTTTGGCCTGATGGGCGTTTTTTTGTTGCAAGCCGCTTTGTACGTACTTTTAGGGGCAGATTTTGTAGCCATAGCACAAATTGTGGTTTATGTTGGAGGCATTTTAATTTTAATGATATTCGGGATAATGTTTACAGCTCGTCCTCAAACTTGGTCGTTGCAAAAAGCCCATACCGAAAAAACCGAATCTAACCAGCCCTCTTCTAAATCTCACCAAAATTTGGGCGGAGCTATTTTGGGCATTTTAATTTTATCAATGCTTATCCGCTTGGTGCTGACCACACCCTTGTCGCGTTATAAAGTGATTGAATCTGCTGAAAATACACTACAAAATGGCACTACCTACGACATAGGCTTGGCTTTGATGACAGAGTATTTACTCCCTTTTGAAGTAATTGCCTTAGTCTTGTTGGTGGTGCTTGTGGGAGCTACTTGGGTAGCCAATAGTAAAAATATTTTTGAAAAGCCTAAATCCTAACCTACCATTCATTTCACAGAAAATATGTCTCTTTTAGCCTATAAAACCATAATAAGAACTTTTGACAAATGGCTTTCATACAGGCTTAAAACTTCGCTGGTTTATGGGCTGTTAGGCGTTGGGGTTTTATGGCAGCCCGGCCTTGTCTTTGCCCAAGACCCTCTTTTGCCCTCCAAAAAGCCAAAGGTGTATCGGTCAATGGCCGAAGCTTTGGCAGAACCCGAGAAAGTAATTATTTTAGATTTGAGCGATCAAAAACTTACCCAAGTACCCGGGGGCATTAGTCAGTTGCGGGCCTTGGAGCAACTTTACTTAAGCAACAACAAACTCTCGTCAATACCCGACGATATTAGTAATTGTAAACAACTGAAAATCCTTATGCTCAATGGCAATAGGTTGTCCGATCTGCCGGAGTCGTTGGTTATGTTAAAAAACTTGGAGCGCCTCGAATTAAACGGAAACGTTTTTACTAAAATCCCTTCTGTTTTGTTGCTAATGCCCCAATTGAAAGAAATTTACCTATTTAGTAACCGACTCAAAGCACTTCCCGAAGAAATTCAAACTTGGGATAGCCTGAAAGTGTTGAGGCTCAGCAATAACCGCCTCAAAACATTGCCAGAATCTATGGGCGACTTAGGGGCGTTAGAGGAATTACACGCTTCTAACAACTATTTTAAAACCCTGCCCGCTTCGTTTGGGAAATTGAAAAAGCTTCAACTTTTGTTGTTAGATAACAATCTTTTTAAAGATTTGCCACCACAGTTGATTGATTTAGACACCATCCAAGCCATCAGGCTATGGAACAGGAATTTCCAACAGACTGCCATTGACCAATTCAAGGCCAAACATCCGCAAACGCGCTTGTTATTAGAAAAAAACTACGAGGGCAAGCTATGGGCGCTTCAAATTGGCTATCAGCAAGGCAAACAAGGCTGGGCAGAATTGGGCGTGATGAACGGGTTTCGGAAAGATTTTTTATGGATGGGGTGGAACTTAGCCACCGAGTATAACTGGCAAAGCCAAGCTTGGGGAGTAAGAGCCGGGTTATTTGTCAACGCAGGTATAGCTTTTGGGCTTTATGGGGTATATTATCAAGGTGCAGGAAGTGCCACCTCTTATGGATTTCGACCCGAAATAGGCTTAGGTACCAGTATATTTTCCTTGCAT
>DMHB01000293.1 GCA_003449595.1 Microscillaceae bacterium
ATATTCGAACTTACTTCTCGGTTGTCTGTTCCCGAGGTGGCTTCGCGTGGCGCCGGTACTTCAGAACATTTCAAAATGGTTTTTGAACAAGGCAAAGCCGATGCAGCTTTGGCAGCAAGCATCTTCCATTTTCAGGAAATAGCCATCTCGGAACTAAAGCAATACCTGCGTCAGCAAAACGTCACTGTCCGTTAGGGCGCATTCGCCAACGAGCATAAAAATAAATAGGCACTACCAGCGCAACCAGGTAAAGTGCTTTGTTGCCCCATTCATAATAGCCCCAAAGCAACAGCAAAAAGAAACCAATGAGTAATATTTGAATACGTGAGGTAGTACTATCAGTTTTGCGGGTTTTTCGCCAAGCAGCTGCTATGCGAGCAGCGTGATCAACATAGTCGGGATCTTTCTCTTTTAGTTCCATTTCTTTCTTTTTGAATGAAACACGCTGTTGCAGATCGTCAACGGATGCATCATAAAAGCGAGCCTTGAATTGAAATTGTTTGGGTTTGCGCTTTGCTGCTAAGAAATTAAATAAAGCCATAAAACTTGATGATTTTTACTATCTAAAAAGCCAAAGTAAGTTAAAACGACTTACTTTGGCTGTTATAGAATGCTGCAACAACTATTTTTCAATTTCACTAATAATAGCATCATCAAAAGGATTCACACCGGAGGCATAAAACTTTACCAGCTCTCCTTTTTCATTGACCAAATATTTGCAGAAGTTCCAAGTAGGCGCTTGATCGTTCCATCCGTTTTCATCTTTGCTGCTAAGCCACTTGTAAAGAGGGGCTTGGTCGCCTCCTTTCACAGAAATCTTTTCAAACATCTGGAAGCTTACGCCAAAGTTTTTCTGACAAAAAGAAGCAATTTCCTCATTGCTGCCCGGCTCTTGGCCGCCAAAATTGTTGGCCGGAAAGCCCAATACTACTACTTTGTCTCCATATTTTTTGTGAAAAGACTCTAAATCGGCATATTGTGGTGTAAATCCACATTTAGAAGCCACATTGACAAGCAATACTTTTTTGCCTTTGTAGGAAGAGAAATCTATCTCTTTGCCGTCTATTGCCTTCATTTTGAAATCGTGGAATGATTGCATTTTCTTGTTGTTTATATTTGCAAATGTTGTAACTGTATCAGGTTTGGATCTTACCTCTTTGAAATTACAAGAGGTATAAACCCAAAAAGAAATCAGTAAAAGAAGAAATTTGTTCATGACTTTTGTATTTATCTGTTTAAAACTACTTGCTTATTTTTTTGTTCGGGTTTATTTTTCAACGCATTATAAAGTATTTCGGCAGGGTGCAAAGCCTCGCGTTGGGTGCCATCTTTGATCTGATGCCGACAGCTTGTACCGGCGGCGCAAATCAATACGTTGGCAGGTTGCTGTCTTACAGCGGGGAAAAGCACCAATTCGCCAATTTGCATTGAGAGTTGGTAGTGTTCTGCCTCATAGCCAAACGAGCCTGCCATTCCACAACAACCCGAGTTGATGAAATGAACCTCATATTGGGCAGGCAAACTTAATATTTTTTTGGTTGGCGTAAGCGAAGAAAGCGCTTTTTGATAACAATGACCGTGTACTTTCACCAACTTGGCCTCTTGGCTAAATGACTCGGCAGTGATGTGGCCTTTGTCCACCTCTTTCGCCAAAAATTCTTCAAACGTGTAAACGTGTTGGGCTAAATCTTGAGCTTGTTCTTGGGTTTGGCCACGCGTGAGGCCAATGTATTCATCCCGAAAAGTAAGAATAGCCGAAGGCTCCAAGCCAATGAGTGGCGTTTGTTCCGTGATGAGGTCTTTGAACAATTCGATGTTTTGATGAGCCAACGTGCGTGCTTCTTCCAATAATCCTTTCGAGAGATAAGTACGACCACTTTCAGCGTGTTTGGGCATCACTACCTCATACCCCAAGGCTTCGAGCAACAAAATGGCCTTTTGCCCTATGGCTACGTCGTTATATTGTGTAAACTCGTCGCAAAAGAAATATACTTTATGCGGAAAGGATTGTTTGGTTTGTGTTCGTTTGTGCTTTGCAAACCATTTTCTTAGGGTATTGGACGCTATATGGGGCAGGCTTCGCTGGGGGGCAAAACCAGCTATTTTTTTCAACAGGCTCGCCGTAAAAGGTTGCGTAATGAAATAATTGTATAGCCCGGGCATCAACGAGGCCAAGCGTTGGCTTTTGCTGAATTGGGCAATCAAACGACTGCGCCAAGGAACCCCCGTTTTTTTATAAGATTGATATAAATATTCTGCTTTCAGTTTGGCAACGTCCACATTGGAGGGGCATTCTGATTTACAACCTTTGCAACTCAAACACAAGTCCATCACTTCGCCAATGGCAGGGTGGGCAAAAGGGTTTTCCTCTTGGGTGTTTGTAAGCACCTCGCGCAGGATATTGGCACGTGCCCGAGTAGTGTCTTTTTCGTTGCGTGTAGCCATATAGCTGGGGCACATTGTACCACCGGCCAAATGGGTTTTTCTACAATCGCCCGAACCATTACATTGTTCGGTGGCTCGCAAGATGCCTTCGTTGGCCGAAAAGTCAAAAGCTGTATCAAATTGAGGTGTAGCTTGCTCTGGCATATAGCGCAGGGCAGTGTTCATTGGAGGCGTATCGATGATTTTATTCGGATTGAAAATATTGTGCGGATCAAAAGCTTGTTTTACTTGTCGCAGCAGCGCATAATTATGCTCGCCAAGCATACGGGGTATAAACTCGCCTCGCAGCCTGCCGTCGCCGTGCTCACCACTGAGCGAACCTTTGTACTGCTTGACCAAAGTGGCAATTTCTTCGGCTATGGTTCGAAACATTGCATTGCCCTCAGTGGTCTTGAGATTTAAAATAGGGCGTAGATGTAGCTCGCCCGAACCGGCGTGGGCATAGTGAACCGAACTAAGGCCGTATTTTTGCAAAATTTGGTTAAAAGCTGCGATATAATCCGGCAATTCTTGTACATCGACAGCAGTATCTTCAATCACAGGCACAGGTTTGGTATCGCCTACAATATTGCCCAACAAACCCAAACCGGCTTTGCGCAAAGCCCATACTTTTTTACAATCTTCTCCACGTAGCACAGGGAAATGAAACCCGTGTCCGGAATCTTTCAACGCTTTGAGCAAATCGTCAATGGCCTCTTCCAAAGCAGCTTCGCTTTCGCGGACAAGCTCGATCACCAAAATGGCTTGTGGGTCGCCTTGAACGAAGAATCTATTTTTTTGCTGTTCCAAATTATTTTTGGTACAGTCCAAAATATAATGATCCATCAGTTCGCAAGCCGTAGGTTGGAACGGCAGCGCCACCAAATTGGCCAAAAGCGATTCGTGAATGCTATTGAAATGCCCACAAATCAATGCACTATGTGGAGGTGGGAGAGGGGTTAGCTTCAGCTTGGCTTCGGTGATAAACATGAGGGTTCCTTCAGAACCAGCTATCAACTTGCAAAAGTTAAAATCAGGCTTCCCTTCCGTAAAGGGAGCAGTTTCTAAAAGTAAATCCAGTGCATAGCCCGTGTTTCGGCGGGGTATATTGGGTTTAGGAAACTCTTGGCGAATCTGAACTTGGTTTTCAGGTTTAGTCAGGATGTTTTGCAAAGTAAGATACACATAGCTTTCCAAGGTATTGTCGTGGGTTTTGGCAAGAAAGTCGTTGGCATCGACTGAGCTAAAACTTACAAAACTGCCGTCGCTCAAAAAACCTTTGACTTCGAGCAAATGCTCGCGGGTGCTTCCATATACAATGGAGTTAGAGCCACAAGAATTATTGCCAATCATCCCGCCAATCATAGCGCGGTTGGCGGTCGAGGTTTCCGGCGCAAAAAACATCCCGTAAGGGGCAAGTGCTTTGTTTAGGTCATCGCGCACTATGCCCGGCTGTACGCGCACCCATCCTTCTTGGGCATTGATTTCTATGATTTGATTGAAGTATTTCGACACATCGGTTACAATGCCATGGCCTACCACTTGGCCTGCCAACGAGGTGCCTGCGGTACGGGGTACCAGCGAAGTGCGATGCTCAGTAGCAAAGCGGATAAGGTGTAAAATATCGTCCGTAGTTTTGGGTAAAGCAACGGCTTGTGGCATTTCTCGGTAAGCCGAGGCGTCGGTGGCGTACAAGGCACGCATTGCAAAGTCAACATACAATTCGCCTTGAAACTGCCGGCGAAGCTTTTCCCATTGGTTGGTATTAATATTCATAAACAAAGGCTTGGATCTTGATTTACACGCTTGAAACTACTAAAAACGGTTATTTTTAAACAACTTTTAGTGTGGTGTAAGGGTTTATAAAAACACTTCTTCTAAGTTGCACGACGATTCATTGCCTAATTTATCGTAGTTGTCCTGTACCCATTGTTCGGCCAATCTTCGGCCCATTTCTCGAAGTTCCTGCAAAAATGCCCAATCGGTATTGTATTTGCTCGAAACCCCCAAGTTTCCCATACTTTTATCAGGGCTAATCATATGGATATAGAGATCGCGTAGTTTTTCGTGTTCTTTCAGCCCTTTGTCTAAGTTTTTTTGGACAAAGTTGATTCGACGCATTTCGTGCATTAGGCTTGCATTAAAGCTCAACTCATTCACCCTATCACGGATTTCGATAGCTGTTTGAGGCACTTTTTCTGAGTAAATCGGGTTGATTTGCACCAGCAGAATGTCCTCGGTTTCCGTATCATCAATCAAAGGGAAAATAGGCGGGTTGCCCATATAGCCGCCATCCCAATAGGCTTCGCCATCGATTTCTACGGCTCGGAAGAGTTGAGGCAGGCAAGCAGAAGCCAACACTGCATCGGCTGAAATTTCGGCATTGGTAAACACTTTGGCTCGGGAGGTGCGCACATTGGTGGCACAAATAAATAACTTGATGGCAGTTGATTTGCGGAGGGCTTCAAAATCAACCAATTCATTGAGCAAGTCTTTGAGTGGGTTATAGTCTAAAGGATTGTATTGATAGGGAGAGAAAATTTGACTGTAAAACTCAAAAAACCGATATACTGGCGAATAGTCTAACCGCCCTTTGCCTAACCAATTGTCTAACCAACTGGAGCGAAATCCGCCAAAACGACCGTGGTCGGCAGCTCTTTTCCAAAAACGTTCCAAAAGTTCTATAGCACCTTGCCGCCCGCCGGTGTGCATCCCATAGGCCAACATCGTAGCATTCATCGCTCCGGCGCTGGTGCCGCAAATTCCTTCGATCACCAAGCCTTCTATTTCTAAAAGACGTTCTAATACGCCCCAAGTAAAAGCTCCGTGTGAGCCGCCCCCTTGCAGAGCTAAGTCAATGGTTTTAAACATTTTAGGTTAAATCAGCCAATACAATTTACAAATTAAAGATTTCTAATTGAATACCTCCTAATTTTGTAGATTTTAAAAAGCGGAGACTATATTTGATCATCACTTAGTTCAGAACTGTTTTCAAACACCTTAACACAAATCAAAATAATATGGACGTAAAAATCAAGTTTCTGGGAGCTGCTCAAACCGTTACCGGATCTAAATATTTGTTAAAGGCAGGGGATAAGAATATTTTAATTGATTGTGGCCTTTTTCAAGGACTGAAAGATTTACGCCTACTCAATTGGGATGTTTTTCCTATCAATCCTTCTGAAATTGATATTGTAATCCTTACCCACGCACACATTGACCATTGCGGTTATTTGCCTCGGTTGTGCCGCGATGGGTTTGAAGGAAATATTTACTGCACTACTGCAACCGCCGATTTGTTGGAAATAATGCTCTACGATTCGGCTAAACTGCAAGAAGAAGAAACCGAAGTGGCTATTCAAAAAGGCTATTCTAAACACAATAATCCGGAACCATTATATACCACCAAAGATGTTGACAAGGTATTACCCAAAGTAAAAGCAGTGGACTATGACGAAATCTTCGAACCCTTGCCCAAGATTCAAGTGCAATTCTTGGATGCAGGGCATATTTTAGGTTCTGCAATTGCCGAAATTACCGTAAGCGGAGAAAGAATGACCAAAAAAATAGTCTTTTCAGGTGATTTAGGCCGCTACGACAAACCTATTCTGTTTGACCCACCTGTGGTAAAACAAGCCGATGTGCTTTTGGTCGAATCTACGTATGGCGATCGGCTTAACCGAATTGATAGCCCCGAGCAGGCTTTCCAAAAAATCATCTTAGATGCCATCGATCGCAAAGGTTGTTTGGTTATTCCGGCCTTTGCCGTTGGGCGAACACAGCTGCTTCTTTATTATCTGAAGAGGCTTAAACAAGAAAAAATGATTCCCGATATTCCTGTTTATGTAGATAGCCCTATGGCCATTGATGTTACTTTTTTGTATCAAAGGTATCCTCGCTACTTCAAGCAAGAGCTATTTGTAGGAATGGGCAAAGGAAGTCCTTTTCATTTTTCAAATCTGCATTTCTGCGACAAGCAAACCGAATCGAACGCACTTCGTGATCTTAAGCAAAATGCCATCATCATTTCGGCCAGTGGGATGTGTACTGGAGGTAGAATATTGTCGCACCTGTATCAACGCTTACCTAAACCTAATGACACCATTTTGCTGGTAGGATACCAAGCAGCCGGCACCCGTGGTAAGCGCCTTTTAGAAGGAGAAAAAAGCATTAAGATTTTTGGCGAGCCGGTACAAGTCCACGCCCATATTGACCATTTGGATGGTCTTTCGGCACACGCCGACAAGGACGAGTTACTAAGGTGGTTAGCAGGGTTTGAGGATAGCCCCAAAATGACCTTTGTTACACACGGCGAGCCTGAAAGTGCGAAGGCTTTTGCGCAAACTATCCAAACCGAATTAGGATGGCACGCGCAAGCCCCGGAATATTTAGAAACTGTATCGCTCTTCCAAGGGATTTAGCTATTCTTCTTCGTCAAACAAGAAATCATTGACCAACTTAGCACCGCATTTTTTGGAAAGGTGGCCAATGGCACGGTAGCATTTTTCTGTTTGATCAGGATTATTGAAGTCAAATAACACGCGCCCTACTTTGAGTACTTTTGTTTCTTTGGGTTTCTTTTTGGTTTTGCCCACAAACGACACCCCATTATTGTCGGTTACCACCATCAATTGAGTTTCACCAATGATTTCTAAGCTAATAACATCGCTCAGTTTCAAAGAATAACCTGAGGCTTTGTCGCCTGTTTTTCGGATAGCCAAAACACATTCATTGACCAATTCTACCTCGGGGTTGTCCGTAATTTTGACTCTTCCGCCACTCATTTCTTCACTGATTACAGGGTACGACTCTGATAAATAAAGAGGCAATTTGCCTTCCAACCATTGTGCTGACTTTTCTTTGTTTTGGGCATACAAAGACTCGCCCGAGCACAATAAAATCCAGCTAAACAAGAAAGCAAGTATTTTGAAATTCATATAGATATAATTTTGAGGAGCTTTTCAAAAAGGTTATTGATTTATACGCTTAGGCGGATAAACTTGGTTTAAAAAGTCAACCACCGCATTGGTGAAACTATGGTTTGAATCTCCTGCTACCATATGTCCGGCATTGGTTACGTCCACACTTTTCACGTGGGGTACTAATTCCAAAAATTCTGTCATTACTTTCTCACTTACTACGTCGCTCATACCGCCTCGCACAATCAGGGTAGGCATACTAAGTTTTTGGGCAGCAGCATACAAACGCTTGGTATTTTCTTCTCTTTCTTCGGGGGTTGTGTTTTTCCAACTTTCCAGCACCTTGGGGTCCCAGTGCCAGTAGTAACGGCCATCGTCTTTCTTGCGTAGATTGTTGGCCAACCGGTCGATGGTTTTAGGACGAGGGCGGTGGGGCAAGTAGTTGGCTACAGCATCAGCGGCTTCTTCAATACTACCAAATCCGTCCAAATTGGCGCTCATAAATGCAAAAATACGTTCTACCCCTTTTTGCTCAACCCTGGGGGCTATGTCAACCAAAATAAGTGCCGAAGCCTTCGGTTCGGTGGTTTCGCCAAGCGCTACCAAAGCTGTAATACCGCCCATCGAGGCACCTACAATGGCTGGTTTTAGCGGAAAATGTTTGGTAAGTAATACCAACAAATCTTCTACCATTTTGCCCTTGTATTGTCCGTCGGGCGACCAGCTGCTCTCGCCGTGCCCCCGAGCATCCAAAGCCACTGCGTAATAACCTTTTTCAGCCAATAATTTGGCTGTTTCACCCCAAGAGTGGCGTGTTTGCCCGCCTCCGTGTAAAAGTAAAACAGCAGGGTGTTCAGGGTTACCCCAAGCTTCACCGGCAATGACTACTTGTTCAAAAGTAGGGTAATAAACCAAGGTTGGTTGTAAAGGCGTTTGGTTCGACATAACTTATGAGTAAAAAATTAGTATGAATTGTTTGCAGGAGAAGAAGTATCAGCCGTACCATTGATTTTTTTAACCAAATGAGTTGGCCCTAAGGTTTCAATTTGGTAGGCTTGGGAAGGATAACTGCGTATGTGTGCCTTTGCCAATAGTGCTGGCGAATTTTCGAGATTGATATAGCGCACAATATTTTTACGAACTTTTAGTACAAATCGCAAGGTATTGGATAACCAAGACTGGGCAGGCGGATAGCCAAAAGCTTGGCGCATGGGCTCATCTATCATAGCGCAAACAATGGGCTTGATGGCAAAACGTACCCACTTGGGATACCAGCCCGCTACGATGGCTACCGTCGCATTGGCCACACGTTGGTTTGCAGGGTCAAAATAGCAATACCGTGCTTCGTAGTGTTGGGCAAAAGTGCGCAGGGCTGTCAGCGTTTCCGGAATTTGTTGAAGCCCCATTCTATGCCCTACTTCTTTAAAAAAATAAAACAGCGCATCTTGTTCTTTGGGCGATAATGGTCGCCAGCCATATTGTGATAGCCAAGTAATTGGGTCGAGCACAAAAGTTGAAAGAACATATAAATAATCCTCGTTCGGAATAGTATAGAAACTATGAATTTTATTCATTTGTGCGATGGCGCGTTGGCCTATTTCGCTATCATAGCCTTGTTGGACAAACTCGCCAATCAGAATGCCCGTATCGTCATAACGTTTCTGACCATGTTGCGCAAATTGATGTGTTTTATCTAATAACCGTGCAATGCTGGGGCTGCTAAAAGTACGGAACAAAGCGATTTCTAAAGCACGACTCAAATCCCAAGGGAATTCGTAGCAAGCCATCAAGTGAACAATGCGCACGTGGTCGGCTTGTGCATCTAAGGTATCAATTTCTTTTTGGATGGCTTTATTTCTTCCTATTAGCCATTTTTTCCGATAAACTTGCATCCAATTATAGGTTAACGAGAGATAAAAACCTCAATTTACAGAAATAACAAGAGAGCTGTAGTAAACAGCCCTCTTGCTCAGATCTTTGCTCGGCAACCTTGTGTTAATCAGCAGGAATGAAGGGCTGAGCCGGATCAGAAGGTTTTTCGGGTGAAGCCAGCATCAGGGATTCCGGACTAATTTTTACGATGGTCAACAAGGTTGTTTTTTCTTGGCCACTGGGGTCTTTTCCAACCGTCTTAATGGTTTTGCCATCTGCTTCGATAGCCCAAACCCCTACCTGGGTTTGACCCATAGCCATAGTATTTAGGGTGCCATCAGCCTTAAATTCCATTCTTAGAACTTCCAACATAGGCATAAACATCGCCATAGTGCTTTCTTGTTCTTTGCGTTTATCTTCTGGAAGTTCAGCAAATTTGGCGGCCATAATTTCTTTCAATTGTGGCATGTCGTATTTCCAAGTTTTGCAGAGTAAAGTCTTAACATCTTGTGCTTGTGTAGTGCTAGCCGAAGCCAAAGAAAAAACCAACAGGGCAATAAAGTAGAAAAGAGATTTATACATAATTTTATGAAATAATTGAAAATGATTTTGAATTCAAAACTACTAAAATCAAATTAAGTGTGGAAGCCATGCAGTTCTTATCTTACAAAACAATCTTTAGGGGTATAATTCGCAGCAAATTTGGGCATTTGGCAACCGCTTTTTTTATATGTAGCTGGTTGCTCGTTGGGTTATGGCTTGTTTCTGTTTCAACGGCGTTGGCACAAGAGTTGGAATGTGAAATTATAATCGACACCAAGCAGCTGGTAACAAGTCAAGTAACGGAACGTCAAATATTTACAGATATGCAGAAAGCAATGACTACTTTTATCAACAAACGCGAGTGGACAACCGACCGATACGAACCTGAAGAAAGAATTAAATGTAGAATGTTGATAAGCCTAACAAGGAT
>DMHB01000321.1 GCA_003449595.1 Microscillaceae bacterium
GCCGTGTATATCGAAAGTTTCGCCCAAATATTTGGTGCTCATCACAGTACATTCCAAATGCCACCCCGGAAAGCCTTCGCCCCAAGGTGAATTCCAGCGCATAAGGTGCTCGGCTTGGGCACGCTTCCACAGGGCAAAATCGGCGGGGAAGCGTTTTTCTTCTTGCCCATCCAACTCACGTGTATTGTTCAATAAATCATCCAAAACCCGACCTGAAAGCTCTCCGTAAGGATAGAGTTCTTGGTATTTTTTCACGTCAAAGTAAACCGAGCCATTGGATACATAAGCTAAGCCTGCCTCCAAAATTTTCTGTGTCAGTTCGATTTGTTCCACAATATGGCCGGTAGCGGTAGGCGAGATACTGGGTCGCAAAACATTGAGCTGATCCATAAGTGCTAAATAGCGATTGGTGTACAAATTGACCACCTCCATAGGTTCGATTTGCTCTAATTTGGCCTTTTTGGCTATTTTATCTTCTCCTTGATCACCGTCGTCGGTTAGATGGCCTACATCAGTAATATTGCGCACATAGCGTACTTTGTAGCCCAAGTATTGCAGGTATCGAAAAACCACATCGAAAAATACGGCAGGACGTGCATTCCCGATATGCGGATCGCTATAAACAGTTGGCCCACAAACATACATCCCTACAAAAGGAGGCTGCAAAGGTTCAAATATTTCTTTTTGCTTAGTCAAAGAATTGTAAACCTGCAAAGTGGGTAGTTCAAAGGGAAGTGTGTTGTTTGCGATCATAAAGTAAAATGTAACATCCTCATGCCAAAGTTGTAAAATTAAGGCAATTCTACATACTGAACAAGTTCGCCCCTATGTTAGCCCATTGATTGGCCATAAACTTGAATATTCCATTTTTTACGTCTAATTTTGACAGCCCAAAATAATTGCATAGACTTAAATCTCATCTGAATAATGAAAATTTCTGTAGTTGGAACAGGTTATGTAGGCTTGGTTACAGGCACTTGTTTTGCCGAAACCGGCAATCAAGTTACTTGTGTTGACATTGACGCTGAAAAGGTAAAAAAACTTCAAAATGGTATTATCACCATTTACGAACCCGGCTTAGAAGTCTTGTTTGAGAAAAACATCAAACAAAACCGGTTGAAATTCACCACCAACCTGGCTGAAGGCATCGAAGGCGCTGAAATCATTTTTTTGGCCTTGCCTACCCCTCCCGGTGAAGACGGCTCAGCCGATTTAAGTTATGTGCTCAATGTGGCCAAAGACTTAGGAACTATGCTCAAACAATATACCATTGTGGTCGATAAAAGCACGGTTCCGGTAGGTACTGCCGAATTAGTACACAAAGCCATCGCAGCGAATGCCCAAGTAGAATTTGATGTGGTTTCTAACCCTGAGTTTTTGCGTGAAGGAGTAGCCGTAGAAGATTTTATGAAGCCAGACCGAGTAGTGATTGGCACCAGCTCAGAAAAAGCCCGCAAAAAGATGGAGCAACTTTATAAGCCCTATATCCGCCAAGGCAACCCCATTATTTTTATGGATGAACGCTCTGCCGAAATGACCAAATATGCAGCCAATGCTTTTTTGGCCACCAAAATTACCTTTATGAATGAAATAGCCAACCTTTGCGAAAAAGTAGGCGCTAATGTTGACGACATTCGGCGTGGCATTGGTACAGATGAGCGCATTGGCAAGCGGTTTTTATTTGCCGGTATTGGCTATGGTGGTAGCTGCTTCCCAAAAGATGTGCAAGCCCTATACAAAACCTCGGAAGACTATGCCTATGATTTCCGTATTTTGAAATCGGTGATGGATGTAAACACCATCCAAAAAACCAAGTTGCTCAAAGCTTTGCGCGAACACTTTGAAGGACAAATTGCAGGGAAAAAATTCGCTATTTGGGGCTTGGCTTTCAAACCTTATACCGATGATATTCGAGAAGCTCCTGCTTTAGAAAACATCAAAGTATTGCTCAACGAAGGAGTTTCTTTGACTGTTTATGACCCTGAAGCCATTGAAAATGTACGTAAAATTTTTGGCAGTGCCATCGACTACGCCGAAGATCCTTATGCAGCGCTTCAAGACGCAGATGCGTTGCTGGTTTTCACCGAATGGCCTCTTTTCCGTACCCCCGATTTTGATCTGATGAGTCAAAAGCTCAAACAAAAGCTCATTTTTGATGGCCGCAATATTTTTGAATTAGACCAAATGCGCGAATTAGGTTTTACTTATGTCAGTATCGGACGTGAAATCGTGAAACCCTAACCCCTTAATCAATATTCAACACGCATTTTAACCTTAGTCCTTTATCTATGAAAAAAGTTTTGATTACCGGTGCTGCTGGGTTTTTGGGTTCACATCTTTGCGATCGCTTTATCAAGGAAGGGTTCTATGTGATTGGGATGGATAACCTCATCACTGGGGCTATGCGCAACATTGAGCACTTGATGCCTTTGCCTCAGTTTGAATTTTATCACCACGATGTAAGCAAATATGTACATATCCCGGGCGAATTAGACTATGTTTTACATTTTGCTTCGCCTGCCAGCCCTATCGACTACCTCAAAATACCGATTCAAACCCTAAAGGTTGGATCACTGGGCACCCATAATCTGCTGGGCTTAGCCAAAGCCAAAAAAGCCCGAATGCTGATTGCTTCCACTTCAGAAGTATATGGCGACCCATTGGTTCACCCACAAAACGAAGATTACTGGGGCAACGTAAACCCGATTGGCCCGCGTGGGGTATATGACGAAGCCAAACGCTTTCAAGAGGCTATCACGATGGCCTACCATACTTACCATGGATTAGAAACGCGTATTGTGCGTATTTTTAACACCTATGGCCCACGAATGCGGTTAGATGATGGCCGCGCATTGCCTGCATTCATTTCACAAGCCCTCCGAGGTGAAGATTTAACTGTTTTTGGTGATGGCTCACAGACCCGCTCATTTTGTTATGTCGATGATTTAGTAGAGGGTATTTACCGTTTATTATTGAGCGACTATCCCTATCCGGTCAATATTGGCAACCCTGATGAAATCACCATCAAAGAATTTGCAGAAGAAATCATCAAGTTAACCAACACCCAGCAAAAGGTAGTTTATCATCCTTTGCCCAAAGACGACCCCAAACAACGGCAACCGGATATTACCCGCGCCAAAGAAATTTTAGGTTGGACTCCCAAAGTAAGCCGCGCCGAAGGGTTGAAAATCACTTACGAATACTTCAAGTCCATAATTAATAGCCCCGCCTAATCTTTATGGTCTCTATTTTGCCTTTTGTTGAAGACTTAAAAACCAAAAAAACCAAAATTGCCGTAGTAGGTTTGGGATATGTCGGTCTGCCGATAGCGCTGGCTTTTGCCAGGAAATCATCCGTAATTGGTTTCGATGTCAATGCGCATAAAGTAAAGCAACTAACCCAACACTTCGACGAAACCGGCGAAGTAGAAACATCTCAATTTGCAGGTTGTGATATTCATTTTACCGATAAAATAACTGACCTTCGACAAGCTACATTTTTCATCATTGCAGTACCCACACCTATCGACCAAAGCAGCAGCCCCGACTTAAGCTATTTGATTGCTGCTTCAAAAATCGTGGGACAAGCCCTCAAAGCCGGCGATTATGTGGTGTATGAATCGACTGTTTACCCCGGTTGTACCGAGGAAGACTGTATCCCAGTATTGGAACAAGTTTCCGGTTTGCAATACAGGGTTGATTTTCAGGTAGGTTATTCGCCTGAAAGAATTAATCCGGGCGATCCCGACCATAAATTTGAACAAATCGTGAAGGTAGTTTCGGGTGGTTCTCCTGAAGCTACCCAGATAATCAGCCAAGTGTATCAATTAGTAGTAGAAGCAGGCGTATTTGAAGCGGCCTCTATCAAAGTAGCCGAAGCAGCTAAGGTAATCGAAAACACTCAACGCGATTTGAACATCGCTTTGATGAATGAGCTTTCGCTAATATTTGATAAAATGGGTATCAATACTTACGAAGTGTTGGAGGCTGCCCGCACCAAATGGAATTTTCTTCCTTTTGTGCCGGGTTTGGTAGGAGGCCATTGCATTGGAGTAGATCCGTATTACCTTACCCACAAAGCGCGTACTTTGGGCTACCAGCCCAAAGTGATTTTGAGCGGACGCGATATCAACGACTCGATGGGGGCTTATATAGCCAAAAGACTTGTCCAATTGATGCTTCAGCAAAAAAATTTGGCCAGCAATCTGAAAGTATTGATTCTTGGGTTTACTTTTAAAGAAAATGTGCGTGATATACGCAATTCAAAAGTGGCCGATATCGTCCGCGAATTGCACAGTTTTCACATCGAAACAGATATTGTCGATATGTTGGCGCATCCCGAAGAGGTAGAAAAGGAATATGGCTATCATTTGGCACAACAGCCAGCCGATCAATATGATGCAGTCCTTTTGGCTGTACCACATACACACTCGTTAAATTTATCAGCATACTTTTTTATCTCTATTTCTAAACTCATTGCTGTCTTTGCTCACTTCAAAGGCAT
>DMHB01000268.1 GCA_003449595.1 Microscillaceae bacterium
CGTTATGGCACCCACAGGATTAGAAACCGGCGGCAACAACGCAGCCTTGATTGCGGCAATTTTTCAATGGAATAAACAACAACAATTGGGCAAAGTGTTCGACTCGAACGCGGGCTTTACCTTGCCCAACGGCGCAGTTCGCTCGCCCGATGTGGCCTTCGTCATACAAAGTCGCTGGGAGGCGCTTTCGGCGGAAGACAAAGCCAAATTTGGACATATTTGCCCCGATTTTGTCATCGAGTTGCGCTCGGTAACCGATGCTTTGCCCAACCTACAAGCCAAAATGCAGGAATGGATAGCCAATGGTTGCCGCTTGGCTTGGCTCATCGACCCGGCAGGGAAGCAAGTGTTCATTTACCGCGCTGACGGCTCTGTAACTACTCAACAAGGTTTTGAAACACCCCTTTCGGGAGAAGATGTTTTGCCGGGTTTGGTACTCGATTTACAAGATTTATTGACCTAAACCAAACTTTACAAAGGATCAACATCAATCACAATCTTGCATTTGCCCCAGGTTTTGTTGCTGCGCTCTTTATCTACGGTTTGCCCGATAAATTGCTTCAATGCCTTGAGTTGTTTGGCGTTGCGATCTATTTTGATGAGCAAATGGTAGTGGTATAAATTTCTGATTTTATAAATCACCGGCGCTTCGGGGCCTAAAATCATTTTGGGTGCTATCTGTTGCCTTAGTTGCGTGGCCAAGGTTTGCGCCAGCCGCAAGCTTTGTGTCTTTTCAGGGTGCTTGACAATGAGTTTGATCAGCCGTGTAAAAGGTGGATACAAAAAACTTTGCCTTTCGGCGATTTCACTTTCGTAGAGTCCTATGTAATCGTGTTCGATTACTTTTTGCAGCACCACCTTGTCAGGATGTACGGTTTGGATGATGACCTCGCCTTTTTTGTCTTTACGTCCGGCGCGCCCACTTACTTGAGTCAGAAGTTGGAAAGTTTTCTCGATCGATCTAAAATCAGGGTAGTTCAGCATCCGGTCGATGTCGAAAATACCTACCAAGCTCACATTGTCGAAATCCAAACCCTTGCTAATCATCTGCGTACCGACCAAAATATCGATTTGGCGGTTTTCAAAATCTTGAATCAACTGCTGGTAGCTGTTTTTTTCGCGGGTGGTGTCCAAATCCATCCGGTTGATTTGGTGATGCGGAAAGATGATTTTGAGTTCATCCTCAATTTTTTCGGTGCCCATCCCAACCGTTTCTACCTGGGTGCTGCCGCAAGCCGGACACTGCTGCGGCGGGTGCTCTACATAGCCGCAATAATGGCAGCGCAGCTCTTGGTTGTACAAGTGGTAGGTAAGACTGACCGAACAATGCTTGCATTTCGGAATCCAAGCACAAATTTGGCAGCTCAGGTAAGGCGCATAGCCCCGCCGGTTTTGAAACAAAATGACTTGCTCTTGTTTGTCTAACCGCGCTTGGATGGCCTCCAGCAGGGTGCTGCTGAAGTGGTTGTGCATCGTTTTGGCCTTGCGCTCGTCGCGGAGGTCGTTGAGGTTGATTTCGGGCAGTTCGGCATTGCCAAAGCGCTCTTTGAGTTGCACCAAGCCATATTTGCCGGTTTGGGCGTGGTAATAGCTCTCGAACGAGGGTGTAGCAGAACCCAACAATACCTTGCAATGCTGCAAATGCGCCATCACCGTGGCCATATCGCGGGCGTGGTAGCGCGGGGCAGGGTCGGTTTGCTTGTAAGAGTTTTCGTGTTCTTCGTCCACAATGATAAGCCCCAAGTTGCGGAAAGGCAGAAAAATGGCCGAACGCACCCCTACCACAAACTCGTAGCGCCCACTGAGTACCCCCTGCCATACTTCTACGCGCTCGTTGTCGGAAAACTTGGAATGATAAATGCCCATCGCGCTGCCAAAAAATTTGCGCAAGCGGCTGACAATCTGCGTAGTAAGGGCTATTTCGGGCAGCAAATACAACACCTGCGAGCCTCCCGCCAAGGCTTCTTGGATGAGCCGGATATATACTTCGGTCTTGCCACTGCCCGTGATGCCGTGCAGCAAGGTGATGGGCTGTTGGGCAAACGACTGAAAAATGGCTTCGATGGCCTCGGCTTGCTGTGGCGAAAGCGATACTTCCTTTTCGGGTAAAACTATGTCGTCTTCAAAACGGGAAACAATGACCTCAAATTCTTCAAAAACACCTTGGGAGATCAACGTCTTCAAGGCCGAATTGGACAAGGCTGGCGCTTTGGTAAGCGTGCTTTTCGGCAGGCCGCTTTCGTTGAGCGTCCAATCTTGCAACACCGGCACCTGGTTGAGGTAAAACAACACCACATCGCCCTGCTTGGGTTTTTTGGCAAGATTTTCCAACAGGGTTTCGATGTTTTCGGCCAAGACATAAGCCCTGGCCAAGCGCACTTTTCGAACCACTTTGGGCTGGTATTTTTCCTTTACTTCGTCGTAGAGCAGCAGCACCTCTTTTTGCACCAAGCTTTTGATGATTTTGTAGATGTTGTGCATCCCCAGCAGCTCGGCGGCCTCTTGGTAGTTCAGGCTGTCTTGGGCTTGGAGGGCTTCGACCAGCAACTGCTCCTTGTCGCTGAGGGGCACTTCGCTGTGCAACCCATTGGGATTGAGTTGCATTTTCGATTCGCTGCTGATTTTCAACCCCGAGGGCATTGCGACGTTCAAGACCTCGCCGATGGTACACAAATAATAGTCGGCCATCCATTCGAGCAGAGCCAATTGCTGCTCGGTAAGCGAGGGCGCTTCGTCTAACACCTCCAACACATACTTGGCTTGGTAGCTTTTAGGGGGCTGCTGGTGAATGCGGCGCACCACACCGGTCAGCACCTTGCTTTTGCCAAAAGGCACTACGATGCGCATACCCATTTGAAGCACTTGGTTGAGCACTTTGGGGATGCGATACGTGTATAAATTGGGAAGCGGAAGCGGCACAATGACATCTGCAAAAA
Organism: Microscillaceae bacterium; assembly: GCA_003449595.1. Classification (GTDB taxonomy): domain Bacteria; phylum Bacteroidota; class Bacteroidia; order Cytophagales; family Microscillaceae; genus UBA8158. The sequence continues at coordinate 2,937 of DMHB01000268.1, forward strand.
AAGTGTCGGTTTCGTGGGTCGAATCAGCCTCCTCTGCCCATTCTAATAAGTTTGCCATTGACACAAAGATAAAAAATTTAGTTTTTATTCAAAATATTGTCAATGTTGGTATTTTTTTGTGCAAAGGGGGTGGGGAATTTGCGCAAGTTGCGTGTGAAGTATGGTAATGTTGGAAATGAAATACAGACAAAAATGCTCCACATTTCCTATATTTGAGTATCAAGAAACCATTGAATGTATGAAAAAACAAACCAAAACCCTGCT
>DMHB01000078.1 GCA_003449595.1 Microscillaceae bacterium
AGGCTCAGCAAAGCGCCCTACGACCTATCATTTTGCAAGCGTCCCGCTTGTGTAGTATATTTGCATAAAAACTGTGGGCAGAAAATATACGATTGTTCGTAGTCTTAGCGAAGCGAGACTAGGCACTTGTATTTGCTTAAATCTTCAGATTTGCGTATGAAAGTTATGCTTACCATACCCTACTTCCTTGCCTTATCCACTTCGAGGCGTTTTTGCAGGGCCGCATTGATTTGTTCGCCGTCCAACACCACGCTGACGTTTAGGTTTTGCGCTTGGCTGCCCCCGATGCCTTGGTTGGCATTGGCCACCATCACTTGTGTTGAGGCAGTTTGTGTTTTGGCCATCAGTACGCCCATATTTTCGGCAGAGAGGAAACTTTTACCCGAGCTACTCACCCCCGAACCGCCACTGCCGCCACTGTTGCTACTGCTCGAAGTACCATAGTCGCCGGTAAAGAGACCGGTAAGTGAGTTGATTTTCTCATCTGCCCACTTTTCGAGGTACTTGCCTGCATTCTCCAAACCTGCCACCACGGCTTTGTAAATGGCATCGCCCGCTGCATAGAAAGCCTCACTAAGCATTCGGGGTACATTGTCGTTAGCCCACTTCAAAAAGCCCACAAACTGCGAAACGAGTCCGGGTATAAGCGTTGACAGGTAGTCATAAATCGCTTGGCCTGCATTCATAAATGCCCCAATCATAAAAGAGGGCAGCGTTACATACTGCCAGTACAGAAACTCGCCCACTTTGCCAATGAGCCAAGGGATGAAGTCTGTAAACAGGGAAATGACCAAATCGATAGCCCCGGTAAAAGCTTGGGCAAAAAGCATCGTTATATTTTGCAGTACGCCCCAAATCAGACCGCCAATTTGCTGCTTGAGCGTCTTCTGTTTTTTGTAGCTGGCACAACCAACCATAATTTGTACTTTTGTACAAAATTTAGCTTTCAGGCTTATCATTTCTGATCTATGACACCCTCTCAACCTTCACTTACTCACACAATTTGGTTTTGGGCATTACTTTTACTGGTTGCAGGCTGTTCGCAGTCGGCTGATGCTTTTTTGCAAAAGGGCAAAACCCTGATGCAAGACAAAAAATACAAGGAAGCCCTGCCTTACCTCAACAAGGCCATCGACAAAGACAGCCGCAACGATGCCGCTTTCAATGCGCGCGGGGTGGCTTATTTAGAGCAAGGCGATTTTGCCAACGCGATTTTAGATTTTAACAAAGCCGCCGAACTCAACCCCAAAAGTTATAAGCCTTTTTACAACCGCGCTTTGGCCAAAAGCAGCTCGGGCGACGATGACGGGGCACTGCAAGACTATGGCACAGCCATCGGGCTACAACCCCAAGAAAGCGAATTGTATGTCAACCGTGGCTTTGTGCTGGCGCGCCTCAAACGGGTAGAAGAAGCCCTCAAAGATTTCGATAAGGCCATTGCACTCAACCAAAAAGATAAAAATGCTTATTACAACCGTGGCAATTTGCGGTTTCAATTAGAAAAATATGAGGCCGCCAAAGCCGATTTTGAAGCCTGTGTCAAATTGGACGATAAGTTTGGAAAAGGTTTTTACGGACTGGGACTTGCTTACCTAATGTTGGAAAACAAAGAAAATGCTTGTCTCAACCTCAAACAAGCCCAAAAACTCAACTATTTCGATGCCAATGAGGCCGTAGCCCAAAACTGTAAATAAACTTTCCCTTCCTCCCTCCTACTATGTTAGCCATCAAAGCCATCCAAATTGCAGAAGCCATTCAGTTGAAGAAATTCAGGGCCGAATTTTCAAAGCCACCCCAATCGACCAGCAGCGGCGAATTGTTTTATGCCTTTGAAAATAACCGCTACGTAAGTGTTTTCAACTACGGGGTCATTGTATTTGCTGGCTACGACGAGCTGGGGCAAAGCGACTTTGTGCGGTTTGCCAAAAATTATTGCGACAATGTTTTGGAAAAACCTTTTGCAGAAGAGTATAGCCTGAGCTTTGCGCCTCAAGAAAAACCCGAAATTTTGAATGAGCAAGTAGTGCTGCCCGAGCATTTCACGAAAAACCAAGCCATCAAAATTGTGATGCTCAACGTGGCGCAGTCTGCCGGATTAGATTATTACGAGCACTTAATTGATGAAATGCTGACCGGCACCCAAGCCTATACCAAGCAATTGGAAAACTTAGGCACCATCAAAGTCAGCAAAAAAAACCTGCTCAAGTTTATCGGCAAAATGCTCAACATCAAAAACAGCATTGTCGATAATTTGTACATCTTAGACGACCCGGCCATGGTGTGGGACGACCCAGACTTGGAATGGTTGAACCGAAACCTAAAAGACATTTTCGATATTTTGGCGCGGTTCAAAGATTTGGATTATCGCTTGAAAATCGTAGAAGACAACCTTACCTTGTTTTCTGATTTGTTGCAGCATCGCGAAAGCGCCTATTTGGAGTGGATTGTCATTGGCTTGATTTTGATCGAAGTATTAGATGCCTTATTTGGGCAGTTGCTCAAACACTAATTTTTGGTTGTAGTGATTGGTTTACTTATTCTATGAATCCTCAATACAAGGTAATTCGTAAGCATACCAAAGTGCTGAAAATCTACGTCAAACGAAACGGCGAGGTGCATATCGTGGTGCCTATTTTGGCCAAATCCAGTGATGTAACCGCTTGGATAGCCAAAAAACAAGCCTGGATCGACAAGCATTTGGCACAGATAGCAGCCCAACAACAGCAACCCAGCCCTTTTCAACTGGCACCCCATCAGCTGCTTTTTCTGGGCGAGAAATACACCTTTTCGCACCAACCTCAACTACAGGCGGTACAGATCGACGACACCCAGCGAACTATTGAAGCCCCGGTCAACTTGTTGCACAGCCGCCCCCAATTGCAATGGTACAAACAAGAAGCGAAGCAGCGGCTCACCCAAAGGGTATTTGAACTGGCTGATTTACACGGATTTACAGTCAAAAAGGTGTTTATTCGCAGCCAGCGCACCAAGTGGGGCACTTGCTCCAGTTTGGGCAACATCGGGCTGAATTACAAATTGATAAAAACACCTTGTTGGATTCAGGACTACATCATTTTGCACGAATTAGCTCATTTTCGGCACATGAACCACAGCCCTGCATTTTGGTCGGTAGTAGCGCAGCTATGCCCCGCTTATCGCGATGCCGAAAAATGGATACGCCTCCACGAACGTTGGGTATAAAAACGTTTTCAGGGTTAGCTATTGGCCAATACAATGATTTTATCTTCTTCGTGAAAAGTAAGGCTACCGGCTTTGTGTGGATTGATCACTACGCCAAAAGCGTCTTTTTTGCTTTGGGCCTTGGCGGCGATACGATAGCCTATGGCAATTTCGCCAGCTTGTTTGGTAGCCTCCAAAACCGTGTAAAAATCGATAGGCGTATTGGTTTTGACAAAAGTACCGGCTGGTTTCAGATATAATTCGACTCCTGTGGGGTTGAAAAGCTCTTCAAATACGCGCATCAAGGTTTTATTTTCGGCCACTTGCCCCATCAACAAACTAATCAGTTTATCGCTCACAATAAAGTCATCAGCCTTGCTGGCTTCCAACAATTCGCGGTTACGAATATCGAGCATTTCGGTAACAATGCTGATGTCGCTTTGGTGGTTTTGCGCCAATTTTCGCAGCGAAAGCAACGTGATAATGGTTTTGGCATCGGCATCTTGCGGCGTGTCGGTATGTTTATAGGCTAAAATCATAATGTTTTGGAAGGCTTTCAGGTCTAACTGCTCCAATACCAATCGGTCGGTGGTATCGCCGCGCTCAAAAGAGATGGTCGAATTGGTAAGTACTGCCGCGATGCTATCAATCAAAGCCGGATTGAGTGCCACATCGGCTACCACTTTCAGCAGTGTGCCTTTGGAAACATAGCTGTCCAACTGCTTGATGACCGAAGATGCTTGGTTGTTCCAGCCCAAAATCAAAATCTGTTCGGGTTTCTTTTTAGTCGATTTGGGTTTCACAATATTGCTCTTCTGAGGGGGTATCGGTTGCCCGGAAATGAGCAAGGTGTGGTCGTCTTCAGTAATCGCTATCACCTTGTCGCCCGGTTCATACAGGGTTTTTATATCTGGATTGAGCAATACCTTGCCGTCTTTTTTCTCGATGCCAATGACCGACGACTGTTCGTAGGCGTGGAGCAGGTAGCCAAAGTTTTTGCCAAACAAGGCTGGTTCTTCTTTGGTATAAATTTCGTCGCCATCAAAGCTCATCAACTCGCTGTAAACAGTGCTCAAGCCCGATTGGCGGCAGGTTTGCACCATTATTTTGTTAATAAAATCGTCGGAAAGAATGATTTCTACTTCGTCGCCGGCCACCATTTCTACAATTTCAACATTTTTAGGATGCACCACTTCCGCTGTAATATGGTAAGGCGCAGGCCTACGCCCTGGGTTGTTTACCAAAGCTACGATGGTTTTGATGGTTTGCACATCGGGGTTATCGACCGCTTCGTTGGCCAAAATGATGATAGATTTGCTGGTAAAAGGGTTAGCAATTTCTAAGTCGGTCAGATCATACGATTTCCCACTGCGGCAAATGATCATCGTATTGCGGGTGTCTTGTACTTTATCTTTGATTTCGTCTTCCAACTCTACCTTGTCACGGTCGCACAAAATGACAATGCGGGGCTTTTTTTGGCTCAGGTTGGCCAAAATAAGCTCTTGAATAATGGTAAACATTTTGGAGTTATAACCAATGATGAGGGTGTGGTTTTCTTCGATAACAAACGAACGCCCTTTGCGCAGTTCTTGCAGTTTGGTCTGAATCCCATTGGAAAGCACCCCAATCAGTGTACTGACTATAAATATCCCGCCAAGGGTAACCATCAGCATCAAAATTCGAAAAGCCCACCCTTTGTCAGCCGTTACCGTGCCCGGATCAATGGCGTGCATCAGGCTCACCCACATCGCTTCATACACACTTTTGGTATTTTCTTTATCGCCACCGTCGGGGGCAATGCCAAAGAAAATTTCTGCCATACTTGACAAAAAAATGATGATGACAGAAAGCACCCCTAACCATAAAATGAGGGCGATGGTACCTCTCGACATCGTGTTGTCGAAAGCATAACGCACCCTGTCCCAATATGTAATTTTCTTCATTGACCTAAAAACGCTACTTTTGAAGCTTATAAAAAATGCTGCTCAATCACTATTGATTTGATAGTTTAAACCTAAGGGTTTCCATACAATTTTCAAATAAAATCAATTTTAAATTCCTTTGACAAAGATAGACTTATTGGCCATTGCCCCTCACCCCGACGATGCCGAGCTGGGCTGTGGCGGCACCCTTGCCAAACACCGCGCTTTGGGCAAAACCACGGGCATCATCGACCTGACCGCCGGTGAGCTGGGCACACGAGGCAGCGCTCCCATCCGCTTGCGCGAAGCCCAAACAGCCGCCGAAATCTTGGGCCTCACCATCCGTGAAAACTTGGGCTTTGAAGATGGCTTTTTTACCCAAGATAAAGCCACCCTGCTGCGCCTCATTGCTGCCATTCGGCAATACCAACCCGAGGTCGTGCTGGCAAGCGCTTTGCGCGATAGGCACACCGACCACGCCAAAGGGGCAGAACTCATCAAAACCGCTTGCTTTTTAGCAGGCTTGGCACGCATCGAAACCCTGCACCCCCAAACCGGTCAGCCGCAACCTGCTTGGCGGCCTCGGGCGGTTTACCATTTTATACATGATTACCTGCTTTTGCCTACTTTGGTGGTCGAT
>DMHB01000061.1 GCA_003449595.1 Microscillaceae bacterium
TGTAAATATCACCAAATCATTACCTTTTTTTAAACCTATTCTATACAAATGAAAGCAATTTTTGACTTTTTAAACCAACTCGCCGAAAATAACAACCGCGCTTGGTTAGACGAGCATCGTAGTACATATATCCAAATCAGGGCTGAATTTGAAAAGTTTATCATTCAGTTATGGAAACAATTGGCCGAAATTGACCCAACCTTGCAAGACTTAGAACCCAAAAAATGTATTTTCAGATTGGCACGCGATACGCGCTTTAGCAAAGACAAAAAACCCTACAAAATCAACTTAGGGGCTTATTTCGCAAAAGGTGGCCGCAAATCGGGCTATGCCGGTTATTATTTCCACCTCCAACCCGGCGACCAGTCGTTTTTAGCAGGTGGCTTATATAATCCAACCCCTCAAATGCTGCTCAAGGTGCGCAAAGAAATAGAATATAACTACGAAGAACTGGAAAATATATTGGCTGATTCCCAATATGGCTACTATTTTGGCCCATTGGAAGGCGACCAAAGCCGTATAACTCCACTTGGATTCGACAAAAACCATCCGGCCATTGCGCTAATTCGGATGAAAAGTTTTACGACAAGCTGCGCATTGACCGACAAAAAGGTGCGAGATAAGGACATAACGGAGTACACAATCAAGGCATTCACCGCCCTGAAACCCTTGGTGGACTTCCTCAATAAAGCTTTAGACGACTAAATACTGTTATTTCAGAAACTGAAGCGCATCTTTCAAAGTTTCTGTAGGAATTTCTTCCATAGGGATATGCCCAGCGTGCGGATACACTACCAACTGCGATTGGGCAATATCTTTATGGAACTGTTCGCCAAAACTAACAGGAATCCAACTATCTTCTTTTCCCCAAAGAATCAGCGTAGGGCATTTGATAGATTTGACCAAGTGGCTATCGTCGTCAAAAGGCGTTTTGGCACGGTCGATAAAAGCTTGGCGGTTTCCTTCGCGCAGCATTAATTCATAATATCTGTCAACAAGTGCTTCGTTGATGCGCCCGTGGTCGGCGTACACATTCTTCAAGTTGTTCAGGAAAAAGAAGCGAGGCGTTACATAGCGCGAAATGAGATTGACACCCGGGGTTCGCGCCATTCGAAATGGCAGCGGAGCAGGTTTGGCCGAAGGATACCCCGCTGCATCGATCAATATTAATTTTTTTACTTTTTGAGGAAAAGCCACCGCATAATGCCACGCAATATTACCTCCCAATGAGTTGCCGGCAATGTAGCAAGAGTCTATTTGAAGCTGTGTGAGAAACTGATCCAAAAAAGCTACGTATGCTTGGATGGTATAATTGGCCTTGGGGTCGGGGCCGGTCAGGCCGAAGGCAGGCATATCCATTCTGATTACTCGAAACGAACCAGTCAGGCCTTCTGTCCAAGGCTGCCAGGTATGCAGCGAGGCTCCCGTGCCGTGTACAAGCACCAAAGGCATCCCTTGTCCTTCGTCGCGGTAGTGCACTTGCATACCGTTGAGGGCAAGAAACTTAGACGGCGGTGGCGCATACTTCGCCTTGAGCTTTTCGACAGGCACATCCATCTTGAAATACCAAAGCATCCAACCCAATATCAGCAATAAAAGCAGCAGCAGGAAATAAATAATTTTTTTGAGCATTGTTGTATTTTAGTTTAGTTTTTTTGGTAAAAAATATGCGTTTTATTAGCCTTGCGGCGAAGGTTGGAATAAGCGCCGATAGCCCCAGTAGCCTCCCTGCAAAAGCACAGTGGAAAAAAGCGCCCACACCAGCGGGTGTATGACCACCGTACCAAACTTAGGATACCACTGTCCTAAAGAAGCCAAAGCGGCCACTACCAAATAGACCATCACAAACCACAGTACATTGGTCAGCCCGGCATACATCCAGCCCAAACTGCCTTGGGGCGCTTGCGCGAATTGTGCTAACCTGAAATAGTGCCATTGCAAAGCAAAATATACTATCATCAACAAAGGCAATACCATATTGAAGGTTTGGATAAACAAGCGGTGGTCTTGCAATTTGATTTTATCTAAGGGGCGCAATACAATTTCCTTTTTGCGGGCAGCTATCAAGCCATTATCATCTGCCAAATAATCTAAGGCATTGATAATGAAATCTTTATTGGCAAAAGTTACTTTGGAAAACTTGTCATAACCCAAAGGCAAAATTTGTTGATTTTTTTTATCGACATCATTCACCGCCATATCTCCGTCTGCACACACAATAATTTGCGTAGGCACACTCATCGCCTTAAAATCGGCGGCACGTGGATCGTTGTCCAAAATCCGATTCTTGAACAAAGAAGTAAAGGTGCCTTCTAATAAAAAAGCTACCGGCAAAGCCCCTTGACTATATTTCTTGGGGTCTTGCTGCTGGCGAGCTTCGTTGAAAGTAACAAAGGCCGGGGTTGATAACACCTGCGTGTAGGTAGAAGTAAACAGCAGCGGGGTTTTGCGAATGCCCTCTGCCTTCACCGTATCGATAGAGCCAATAAATTTGGTATAAACTGCTCCTAAATTTCTTGTGATGGGGTGGTTGCCAAATTTATTCAGAATGGGATAATAGTGCCAAGGAATGGGCTGCACTTGGGGCTTATCACCCATATTGCCGGTAACCATCGGAATAAAACCGCTGTTCAAATCGCGAATCAAGACCGGATTGAGCCTTACGCCATACCGAAACAGTAAATCGCCTAAATTATGATTGTAAGGAAAGGTAAACGAGCCTTTATCGCGCAGCACACTATCCATATAAACGCCTACGGCATCTACAAAAAACAAAGCCTTGCCGCCGCGCATCAAGTATTGATCTATTTTATATTTGTCGGTTTCTGAAAAGGCCGAGTCAGGTTTGATGATGACCACCGCGTCCAAGCCTTCTATTACAGGTTCTTTGGGTAAATTGACTTTGTACACTAAGTAGGTTTGTGCCAAGGTACGCAGCAAATCTTCTGTTTCCTCGTTGAGGGGTTCGCCATGCCCTTGGATAAAGCCTATGCGGCGTTTTTTATCTTCCCGCAAGGTTAGTGCCCGAATCGCAGCGGCTAAATTATATTCTACATTTTCGATAGACTGGTTCAGTATTTGGTCGGGCGAGGGAGCACCTTGGCTCATCTGCGCCAAGCTTCTGAAAAGTAATACAGAAGTCTCAGTATTTTTGTATTGGATGACAGCCCCCGGAAAAATGAGTTTTTCTACTTTCTTATCGCCTTCAGTAGCAAAAATATTGGTAGGAGGAATGCCTTTTTTGACCAAATCGGCTAAGAATTTTTTCTGATCCACTCCTTTTTGTGTTTGCAGTGGGTCGATGAAACGAAACTTTACCTTGTTGCCGCTATAGCGTTTGAACTCTTCCAACACCTCGCGCACCGAACGCTGTAAGCGCTTGAAACCGGGGGGAAACTCACCTTCGAGATACACCTTGATAACCACCTCTTCGTCTAAGTTTTGCAACATTTTTTTGGTTGCCTCGGCAATGCTGTACCGTTTTTCGGAGGTAAGATCGATCCGGAAATACAAGTATTGCACAAGGTAATTGAGCAGGATAATCGCCCCGATCAAAAGCAAAAATTGGCTCAAGCTACGTCTTTTCATATTTTGCAGGATTTACTCTGTGGAGAGTCGCCGCAAAAATACAAAATTCGAGAGATGGATATACAGGATTTAATCTTCGGTAGCTAATTTTTGAATGAGCATCTGCCGAAATTTATTTTCTGTGATTTGCAATTCGATGTATTGCCTAATAGAAAGCACTTTCAAAAACTCGGCTTTGTATTTTTTTTCAATTTCGATGGCTTGCTGCCGTAGTTCAAATATTTTGTCAACGGTTTTCAGCAATTCGTCATCTGAGGCGGTAAACGAAAAGCCGTCGCGCGTGGTAGAGCGTGTCAGTTTC
>DMHB01000455.1 GCA_003449595.1 Microscillaceae bacterium
AATAGGTCATGATTAGAATACCGCCGAACAACTGAGATTGGAAAGGCGTGATGTCAAATTTTTTGTAAACAGCCGTTACCTCATTGCCTGATATAAAGTAAGCGATAAGGAAAATAACTGCCAAGACACCTAAACTAATCAGAGAGGAGACAACCCCTTGAGGATTTATAATAACACCTAATACAAACCCAAGTAACAAACCTCCGATGGTAGCAAAGAATAGAATGTAAGAAGCATACAAGACGACCTGAGTACCTGCCTCTACTGAGCCAGTAAAGAAATAAAGCAGCGCAACCAGCGTAATGATAAAAGAAAATATAAATATGGCAGGAGCCAAAAACTTGAGCAATAATTTCATACACGAATGAATTTAGAAATGTGAATTGTAAAAATAGCTTGCAAACAAACGGGAAAGCTCAAATTGCTTATTTGTTGGTCAAGTTATTTTCAATCAACAAGTCAATTAATGAAATAGAAGCTTCTTCCATTTGTGCCACAATGCTATCTACGCGGCTTACCAAATAGTTGTAAAATACTTGTAAGATCATCGCTACAATCAAACCTGCTACTGTGGTAATCAAAGCGATCTTAATACCACCAGCTACCAATGAAGGTGAAATATCGCCTGCTGCTTCAATGTTGTCGAATGCTTCAATCATACCCACAACTGTACCGAAGAAGCCCAACATAGGAGCCAACGCAATAGCCAATGAAATCCATACTAAACCACGCTCTAACTTGTTCATCTCAACAGATCCATAAGCAATCACTGATTTTTCAACCATTTCAATGCCTTCAGACAAACGCATTAAACCTTGTACAAAAATAGAAGCTACCGGGCCGCGAGTATTACGCAACAATTCTTTAGCACCCTCTACATTACCACTTTTCAAAGAATCTTCTACTTGAATAACCAATTTCTTCACATTCGTTGAAGATAAGCTCAACGTGATAATACGTGCAAGCGCTACTGCCAGACCTCCAATCAAGCACACCAAAATTGGAAGCATAAAAGGCCAACCGCCTTCGATAAACTTTTGCTTCAAACTTTGATGTAAAGATCTTTCTTCTTTAGCAACATTTTCTTCTTTGACAGGAGCTTCTTCCTTTACAGTGGCTTTGGTTGCCTCATCAGAAACTTCAACTCCCTCTTTTTTTACTTCTTTTTTCTCTTCTTTCTTTTCTTCTTTTTTGGCTTCTTTCTTTTCCTCTTTCTTAGCGTCCCCTTGCGCTATTACTTGATTAATGCCTGCGAAAAGAAAAACCAAAACGAGCGATAACAGGATAGCAATCTTTTTCATAAATTAATTGTGTTACAAAAGTTTTTAGTTAAACAATCGGCTTTTAAATTGAATTGATTTTCAACAAACTTAGATTTGAATTGCCAAGGTAGATTTGAATTGCAAAAAAACAAACCAAACTTGCCAAAAAAGGCTTTTGATAGAGTCGATAAACCCTAAAAAGTTGTGGCAAATATAGATAAAATATTTATTTTCCGAGTCTGCTAAAAAAAAAAATCAAACGTTATGCTTATCTTGTTCGTTGTTCAGACGCAAGTTTGCCTTTTGCCCCATCTTTTATGATAACCCAACAAGCAATTAAAAGTAGAAATACACAACTCATCAAGCAGAAAGCTCAAGAATTAGGTTTTTTATATTGTGGCATCAGTGCTGCCGGGTTTTTAGAACAAGAGGCGCCTAAGTTGGCTGAATGGCTGCAAAAAAATATGCATGGCGAAATGGCCTATATGGCCAATCATTTTGACAAGCGTTTAGACCCCAGGTTACTGGTAGAGGGCGCTAAATCGGTCATTACGGTGCTTTTAAATTATTTCCCAAAGCAAGACCTTGCTGCAACTACAACCCTCCACGTTTCAAAATATGCGTATGGAGAAGATTATCACACAGTTGTGAAGCAAAAACTCAAGGGGTTAATGGAAGCCATCCACGAAGAAATAGGCCAAGTAAGTGGAAGAGCATTTGTAGATTCTGCTCCGGTTATGGACAAGGCATGGGCGCAGAAAAGTGGGGCAGGTTGGATTGGCAAGCACTCCAATCTTATCAATCGGAAAGCCGGAAGCTTTTTTTTCATTGGCGAGCTTATCCTTGATCTTCCTTTGGTGTACGACAGTCCCGTAGGTGATTATTGCGGCACATGCACCCGTTGCATCGATGCCTGCCCAACAGAGGCCATCGTAGCGCCGTATGTGGTCGATGGAAGTCGTTGTATTTCTTATTTTACAATCGAATTAAAAAATGAAATCCCAAATGAAGTAAAAGGCAAGTTTCAGGATTGGGTTTTTGGGTGTGATATTTGCCAAGATGTCTGTCCGTGGAATAGATTTTCGACCCCACACCAAGTACCTGCCTTTGAGCCAATTGCCGAGTTACAACAATGGAGCAAACAAGATTGGGAAGAAGTTACAGAGGAAGTTTTCAATCGTGTATTTAGAAAATCAGCCTTAAAAAGGGCAAAATTAAAGGGATTGCAACGTAACATTCGTTTTGTGGCAACCCCTTAGTGTGTGTAAAACAAATCACAAGATGCTTGTTTAACAAGCAACAAAGAAACATTCGTCAAGAATGTGTATTAATTCTGAGGATGTTTTGAATTTTTGATAGCACCAATTTCTCAATTTTTCAACTTCCTCTATTGAA
>DMHB01000456.1 GCA_003449595.1 Microscillaceae bacterium
CTGCCCTTTTCGGACAGCCTCTCTAAAAAATTCTTAATGATCGTAATCAAGTAAGTGATCCCGATTGGATTCGAACCAATGACCTACTGCTTAGAAGGCAGTTGCTCTATCCAGCTGAGCTACGAGACCAAGGGAAAACATTTGAATTTAGTGTCGGGGTGGCAAGATTCGAACTTGCGACCTCCTGCTCCCAAAGCAGGCGCGATAACCGGGCTACGCTACACCCCGTGGTGCGGAGAGAGAGGGATTCGAACCCTCGGTACCCTTGCGGATACGGCAGTTTAGCAAACTACTGGTTTCAGCCGCTCACCCATCTCTCCATTTGGAATGGAATGCAAAGGTAGTAGGTTTTTTCTTCTCTTACAACCTGTCGTAAAAAAAAGTTAAAAATTTTCAGTTTTTTGATGTACTTTTGAGTACTTAGACCTATACGCTATGCAGTTAGATTGGTTTAGACCTTGGACAAACGTAGAAACAGCGCTCTTATCGGCATTTTTGCTGGCAGCTTCGCTACACTTTTGGCGAGTTGGACGTGTGGCACGTCATTTACAAGTCAGGCCTTATCGTTTTTTTATCAAATGGGCACTTCGCACTGTGTATTTCGGGCTTATTTTCATTGCACTGTTAGGTCCTTCTTTTGGGTTTGGTAAAAAAATGATTCAGATAGTTGGGAAAGATATGTATGTGCTAATCGATTTGTCGGCTTCGGTCAATGCTACTGATGTTTCGCCCTCGCGTCTTGAGAAAGTAAAATTTGAGCTAAAAAACTTAGTGGATGAACTTTATTCTGATAGGATAGGGCTAATTGTCTTTGCACAAAAAGCCTATTTGCATTGCCCTTTGACTTACGACCGAAGTGCTTTGCACTTATACATTCAATCACTGAATACTAAATTGTTGGTAGAACAGGGAACTAATCTTCAAGCCGCTTTGCAGTTGGCATTGGATCGGTTTATTGCCCACGAACAAAAGCCTGGTGATAAATACTATGGTAAGTTAGTGGTTCTATTTACCGACGGGGAAGATTTTGGTGATAGCCCTAATACTGTACTTGCAGAGTTCCAAAAGCGGAGTATTCCTGTTTTTGCTGTTGGGGTTGGCACCGATAATGGAGCGCGTATTCCACAGGCAGAAGGTGGGTTTAAATTAGAAAAAAATGGCAGTTTTGTAATCAGTAAACTTAATTATCAGAACTTAGGGAATATTTCAAAGCGCACTGGGGGGGATGTTTTTCAAATCAATGCACAAAATAATGACATGTCGCAATTAATCAAAACTATCAAAAGCATCAAAGGACGGCAACTTGAAACCAAAAGCATTGATACTACGACCAACAGGTATGCGTATTTTTTATGGTTAGCTTTAGGGTTAATTGCCTTAGACATAGTGTTAATTGTTAGGGTATTCAAAATATAAATGCAAAATATTGGGAAGATTATTAAGTCATCTTGTTGAAGCAAGCACCGTTGAAGTATGAAATATTGGCTTTTTATTTTTTTATTCATCAATCCGCTTACTTTCATAAGCGATATGAACCGCGATCAAATAGAAGCAATTCAGGCATACCAAAAGCAGGATTATACATTGGCAGCTTATAAATATCGTAGCTTGATTGCCCAGTTAAAAGTAGATGTACCAGCTTTGTATTTTAACCTTGGGCAAAGCTATTTTAAACTACAACGACAACAACAGGCTATGCAGGCTTTCGAGCGTTGTTTGATAAAAGCAGATACTTTGTTACAATCTAAAGCTTTAGTTAAACTCGGAATTCTGTATGTTGAACAGGCTAAGTTGGAGCAGGCGCTTGACTACTTCAAAAAGGCTGTCAAGAAAAACCCACTCCATGAAGATGCTCGGTATAACTATGAGTTACTAAAAAAATATTTGACTCAAAAAAAACAACAAAATCAAAAACCTCAGCCGGACAATGAAAGCTCGAAATCTGAAGAAAGCCCTCAGTCCGAGCAGCAAAAAAGAGGAGCAAACAAGACGGCGGTAGATGATAAAGGGAAAACCGAAACCACTGATAAGGAAGGAAATGGCCAAGCCAAATCTATCCAAAAGAAAACCCCTGACGAGCAAGGTAAAAAAGAAACCGAAACCTACGACAGCAAAGGTGCCGGACAAGGGCGAGGTACAGGTCAAAAAGCTGTGCAAGTTGATAAAGAAAAATTAGAAAACTTAGAGATGACTGCTGAAAGAGCAAACCAAATTTTAGAAGCCATCAAAAATCAAGAAATACAGTACTTGCAGCAAAAAGCCAAAGAGGCCAAATCTACAAAGCAAGACAAAAATAAATCAGACTGGTAGCACCATTTGCCGATATACTGGCCTAAAACACCACAAAAGGTTTGAAATTTAGCTATCTTGCAGGCTCAATTTTAGACACATTGTAACAATAATAAAAATGAAACAAGTTTTTGTTGTAGCCGCCGTAAGAACACCTTTAGGTAGTTTTTTAGGAGGGCTTTCCTCATTAGCAGCCACTCGGCTGGGTGCCGCAGCCATTCAGGGAGCTTTACAAAAAGCCAAGGTAGATCCTAACGAAGTACAAGAGGTATTTATGGGCAATGTTTGCTCGGCAGGTTTAGGTCAGGCGCCAGCTCGGCAAGCGGCGTTGTATGCCGGTATTCCGAATACAGTGCCTTGCACAACGGTAAATAAAGTATGTGCCTCAGGAGCAAAGGCCATTATGCTTGGTGCTCAGAGTATTATGTTGGGGTTGAATGATGTAGTAGTAGTGGGGGGTATGGAAAGTATGTCGAATATTCCGCATTATTTGATGAATTACCGTACCGGCTTTAAGTATGGAAACACACAGTTGATTGATGGTTTGGCTCATGACGGTTTGACTGACCCTTATCACAATTTTCAAGCAATGGGGGTTTTTGCCGATGCCACTGCCCAAAAGTACGGATTCAGTCGTGAGGCGCAAGACGAATTTTCTATCACTTCTTATAAACGCAGTGCGGAATCTACACAAAATGGTTTTTTTAAAGATGAAATCATACCTGTGCAAGTACCACAAAAGAAAGGTGATGCGGTAGTTGTCAGTGAAGACGAAGAGTACAAAAATGTAAATTTTGCCAAAATACCTGAGTTGAAACCTGCATTTACCAAAGAGGGTACTGTAACGGCTGCCAGTTCTTCTACCATGAACGATGGGGCATCCGCCTTGATTTTGGTAAGTGAAGAAAAGCTCAAATCATTGAATTTGAAGCCATTAGCTCGGATAGTTAGTTTTGCAGATGCGGCACACGAGCCTGAATGGTTCACCACCGCTCCCGTCAAAGCTGCTCCTATTGCGCTCAAGCGCGCCGGACTTTCCTTGCAAGATATATCAATTTTTGAGGTAAATGAAGCATTTGCTACTGTTACAATGGCATTTACCAAAGACTTGGGGCTGAATCCTGCCCAAGTAAATCCTCACGGCGGAGCTGTTTCGCTGGGGCATCCAATCGGATGTTCAGGTGCTCGAATCACTACGACTCTCATCAATGGTTTGCACCATTTGCCAAATAGCAGGTATGGAATGGCAGCCATCTGTAATGGAGGCGGTGGGGCATCAGCCATCATCGTCGAGAAAGTCTGAAGGGATTCTTTGAAGTATAACCCAACAACAAAAGTGCTTTGGTTGTTGGGTTTTTTATGCAACACTCTTTTGTATCATCAATCATCTTAATTTTTACATTATGCGAAATGTACTACCCATTAGCATGCTTTTTTGTTTTTGGCTTCAAACCTTAGCAGTATTTGCACAAGAAATAAAATGGAGCAAGTATGACCCCGGAGTACGCGAAAAATGGACAATTTTTAATGACAACATTGGCAC
>DMHB01000323.1 GCA_003449595.1 Microscillaceae bacterium
ATAAATGCCGTTCTTGGGTTGTTCTGTTACGATTTCGACCAAACTATAGGGCGGAATCTGAGTACTCAATTCCACAGGTTGCTGCACAATTGTTTGCGAAGGCTCATCAAAAAGCGAGGAAAATTGTTTGAACTGATCCAACCCTTGCGGTGAAGTCAACGCAACGACAGCAAGCGTTTCGTTGCCGATGCCGTTCTCTTGCGAAGGAGGTATGGGTGTCGCCATTTCTTGAGATTGCTGGGCTGATGCTTGCGTTGTAGGCTCAGCCTTGTGGCTTTCTTCTTGGGGGGAAAGTGAGTTATCTGGCATAAGAAAAACAAAGTTTAGTTGTTGGGGCGAAATCAAAACCGCTTGACTACAAGGGGTAGGAGTAATAGGATTGACAGAAGCTTCTATCAATTCTTTGATTTTATGAACAATAGTCAATCTCAAAGCAGTTGTTTCTTGTTCCTGTTGTGGTTTTGAAGTCATAACTTTAGTATAGCAAAAAACTTGCTAAATATATGAAAATAAACACCTGATTGGCTGTATAAAGTTAACATTTGCAATTGATTAAGCAAGTATTTTAGCAAAATCGACAAAGGTTTTTGGCTTATCCTCAAAAATATCAATCGGCAGCCTTAAATTTGCATCCTCAATTTTTTGAAAAAATGATGACAAAAACTTTGCCTAAAATTGTAGAACATAAAATTCAGCAGTGGCTACAAGGAAGCTATGACGAGGCAACCAAAGCGCAAATTCGCACTTGGATCGACCAGCAAGCTGATAGTGAACTCGTAGATGCTTTCTATAAAGATTTGACTTTTGGCACCGGAGGCCTTCGCGGTGTGATGGGCGTAGGCAGCAACCGAATGAACCGCTACACCGTGGGGATGGCAACCCAAGGCATTGCCCAATATTTGCACACATCCTTTCCGAACGAGCCGCTCAAGGTGGCCATTGCACACGATAGCCGCAACCAAAGCAGTAATTTTGCGCAAATTGTAGCCGATGTTTTTTCGGCCAACGGTATAGAAGTGTATCTTTTTCCATACCTCCGCCCTACTCCTTTGC
Organism: Microscillaceae bacterium; assembly: GCA_003449595.1. GTDB lineage: Bacteria > Bacteroidota > Bacteroidia > Cytophagales > Microscillaceae > UBA8158. The sequence continues at coordinate 1,054 of DMHB01000323.1, forward strand.
TTTCTTTTGCCATCCGCCACTTGGGATGCCAAAGCGGCGTGGTAATCACGGCCTCGCACAATCCAAAAGAATACAATGGTTACAAAGCTTATTGGAAAGATGGCGCTCAGCTGACCTCGCCACACGATGCCCGTGTGATGGAAGTGGTTGCTCAAATCGATATCGAACAAGTAAAATTTACAAGAAACCCTGCTTTGGTTCATATTTTAGACGGTTCGACGGAAAACACTTTGTTACAAAAAGCCGTCGCGCCGACTGCCAATGACTTTTTTACGCTGGGTTCAGTAGAAAATGCTTTTCTGCAAAAAGCCATCGCGCAATGTCCTTCGCCACATTTGGTAGCCCAACAAGCCCACCAAATGAAGGTGGTTTATACCCCTTTGCACGGCACAGGCATTACGCTGGTACCGGAAATTTTGAACCGTTTGGGTCTTGAAGATTTGCACTTAGTTTCTGCTCAAATTCAGCCAAACGGCAATTTTCCTACGGTAGTTTACCCCAATCCTGAAGAAGCAGAAGCGCTTACGTTGGCTTTGGCCGAAGCGAAAAAAATAGATGCCGATTTGGTTTTGGCCACCGATCCCGATGCAGATCGGGTAGGCATCGCTGTTAAAAACGCTGAAAATGAATGGCAATTGCTTAACGGCAACCAAACCGGCGTGCTCATTATGTATTACCTGCTTACGCAGTGGCAACAACAAGGGAAATTGATAGGGCAACCCTACTTGGTAAAAACAGTGGTTACTTCTTATTTGATCGATGCCATTGCCCGCCATTTTCAAGTAGATTGCTACAACACGCTGACAGGTTTTAAATACATCGCCGAGATCATTCGAGAGAAAGAAGGCCAAGCAACTTTTATAGCCGGTTGTGAAGAAAGCTATGGCTATATGGTTGGCGATTTTGTGCGCGACAAAGATGCCATCACCACTTGTGCGCTGCTGACTGAAATTTTGGCTTATGCCAAATCCCAAGGCACTACTCTGTATGGCTTACTGTTAGACATTTACACAAAATTTGGACTTTATGTAGAACACTTGGTGTCGATCACCAAAAAAGGCAAAGAGGGCGCAGAAGAAATCAAAGCGATGATGGCCGACTTCCGAGCCAACCCGCCCACCCAGCTGGGAGGAAGCAAGGTGGTGCGCATTGCTGATTATGAGCTACAAATTGACCAAGACTTGGTAACCGGCCAAAAAACACCCATATCCTTAGAGAAATCGAATGTTTTGCAATTTTTCACTGCCGATGGCAGCGTGATTTCGGCAAGACCTTCGGGCACAGAGCCTAAAATCAAATTTTATTTCAGCTTAAAAACAGACTTGCCCAACCCGCAAGCCTTTGAAGAAAAAACACAGTTGCTCAAACAAACCATCGAGCAAATTATTCAAGACTTAAAACTTTAAGAAACAATATATGCCTACCAATTTTGTAGAAGAACTCCGCTGGCGCGGAATGTTGCACGACTGCACACCCGAGGCCGAAAAAGAATTGCTTAAAGGAAGCAGCGTGGGCTATGTGGGCTTCGATCCGACAGCCTCGTCGCTACACATCGGAAATTTGGCTACGCTGATGCTTTTGGTTCATTTTCAACGTGCAGGCCACAAACCTTTGGCCTTGGTGGGCGGTGCTACAGGTATGATTGGCGACCCCTCGGGCAAAATGGCCGAACGAGGTCTATTGGCCGAAGAAACCATTCAATTCAATTTGGCAGGCCAACGCAAGCAATTAGAAAAATTTTTGGATTTCGACTGTGGGGCTAACGCTGCCGAAATTGTCAATAACTATGACTGGTTCAAAGAAATAGGCTGGATTGATTTTTTGCGCGATGTAGGCAAATTCATCACAGTCAATTATATGATGGCAAAAGATTCTGTCAAAAACAGAATGGAAAATGGCATCTCGTTTACCGAGTTTTCTAATCAATTGATGCAAGGCTACGATTTTTACTGGCTTTACAAAAACAAAGGCTGTAAAATTCAGATGGGCGGTTCAGACCAATGGGGCAATATCACCACCGGTACCGAACTCATTCGGCGGATGGACGGAGGCGACGTATGGGCACTTACTTGTCCGCTACTGACCAAAGCCGATGGTCAAAAATTTGGCAAATCGGAACAAGGCAATATTTGGTTGGATGCCCAGATGACTTCGCCTTACAAGTTTTACCAGTTTTGGCTGAACGTCAACGATGCTGACTTGCCCAAACTATTGCGCGTGTTTTTGCTCGAAACCCAAGCCGAAATCGAAGGATGGGAACAAACGCACGCCCAAAACCCCAATGCCTTGAAGCGGATTCTGGCCGAAAAACTAACCGAGCGCGTGCATAGCCTTGCAGATTTGCAACAAGCTCAACAAGCTTCCAACCTTTTATTTGGGAAATCGACTTTGGCCGATTTTGAACAAACGCTCGAGCCTGTTTTGCAGGAAGTATTTGAAACCTTGCCTGCCAAGTCGTTCACTGCTTCTGAGTTTGAATCTATTCCAACCAATTTAGACTTATTGGCAGCCGTGATTCCGTTGTCTAAAAGCGAATTGCGCCGTTTGGTCAAAGGCAATGGCATAAGCATCAACAAAGGAAAAATAAACGAAGCACAAGCCAATGAAAAGCCTTCGTTTGATTTATTAAAAAATAAGTATTTGCTGCTGCAAAAGGGAGCAAAAGAATATTTTCTGGTGAAAATCAATGAGTAGATCCCAACACGAAAAAATACTTGCCCTCTTCGATTTCGATGGCACAATTACCAAAAAAGATAGTTTTTTGGTCTTTATTCAATATTATGTTGGCAGTTTAAAATTCTGGATAGGATTTTTACAACTTTCACCCTGGGTGATTGCATTCAAAATCGGGATCATCAATAATCATAAATTCAAAGAAAAAGTGTTAAAGCACTTTTTCAAAGGCCAACCTGTAACAGATTTCAAACAAAAGGCCGACTATTTTTCTAAGTACATCATCCCTACTTTAATTCGCCCAAAAGCTTTAGAGCGACTGCAGATGCATAAGCAATCCAAATATTACATCTGTATTGTTTCAGCTTCTCTCGAAGATTACTTGTCTGCTTGGGCAAAAGCTGAAGGTTTTGGCTTAATTGCTACTCGTCTGGTTAAAGAAAATAACCAAATAACCGGCAGGATTGCAGGTAAAAATTGCCATGGATTTGCCAAAGTAGAACTTATTCATCAAAAGTACTCGCTTTCTGGTTTTGTAAAGATTTATGCTTATGGCGATACGCTGAGTGATTTGCCTATGCTATTTTTGGCACAAGATCGTCATTACAAACCCTTTCGATAAGCAACCACTATACAAAAAAAACCGACCTAAACAGTTAGGTCGGTCAGTGAACGGGGCAAAACAGGCTTATTTTTGCTCAAACATCAGTTGGTTTCCTTCCGCAGTAAAATAATATTCACTGCCTTTTTTATCTTTCAATTCTATTTCCACCACTGCCGCTTCTGAACCTGCAAAAAGCACCCATTCTACTTCAGCAATTTTAGACACATCGCCCACTTGTACATAAAAAGCATCTTTTACAGCTTGTGGCAAAGCATCAAAAGCAACCTCGTAAGAGGTCTCAATCCACTCGCCCTCGGCACTGATAACCATTTCGTGAGGCACTTGAGTAGTGGGGTCCAAATAACTTACCTCATACTGCTTACCGCCATCTTCCAGCTCCCAAGCGGTGGCCTCAGCGCCATTGGTTTGCATAGCAAAAGTTTCGTTTACCCGCGAAGGCACATCTTCGGGCTTTATTTTACGACGTTGAGCCAAGGCATCTGTGAAAAAGAAACAAATTAAATAAGAGGTGATAATCCAATAATTCTTCATAATTTCAGCTAATTTGAAAAGAAAAAAACATACATCAATGTCATAATACTCACGATAACAGATTATGGAGAAAACTGTTCAACTTTTGTGGAAAGTCTGCGGGATGAAATACATAGAAAACATCTTGGCTGTAGCCGAATTAAAACCTGATTTGATGGGATTTATTTTCGCCCCTGAATCTGCTCGCTATGTAGGCGAAGATTTTGTACTGCCCAAATTGCCGGAAGACATCCACAAAGTAGGTGTATTTGTCAATGAAGATGCAGCCTATATGTTGGAAAAGGCAAGCCAATATGCGCTGTCGTTTTTGCAACTACACGGCGAAGAAGACCCTGCTGTGTGTGAAGCCCTTCACCACAAAGATTTTAGAGTTTTGAAAGCATTTGCCTTAGATAGCTCCTTCGACTTTTCTCATTTAACAGCTTATGAGCCATACGTAAATTATTTTCTGTTTGATACCAAAGGGGCAGCCCGAGGAGGCAATGGCCAACCTTTCGACTGGAATTTGTTGAAACAATATCGTTTGGCAAAACCTTTTTGGATTAGTGGTGGAATAGATTTGGAAAATATAGCCGGATTAATGAATTTTATACACGAAAACCAACTGCCTTGCACAGGAATCGATGTTAATAGCAAGTTCGAAACATCGCCCGGGTTCAAAGATCCTGCCTTGCTTGCCCAGTTGAAACAAATCATTCAAAAAACTTAAAAACTCATTCATTTTCCGATTTTTCTATGCAAATACGTACTCATTCCATCATTTTTTCTTTGGTTGTTATTTTTCTATGTACTGCCTGCGGCAACCAAACCCAAGATACGGCCAAAGGCCAATTGTTGAAGCCCATTCTGGGTGCTTCTTCCACCCTTTCCGATGCAGACAAACTCAAAAGTATATTAGATGCCGAAAAATTAGACGCCTATGGCGTTTATAAATCGCTCAAAGGCCAAGACTTGGATTATACAGTGCTTAGCCGCTTTGTAAGAGCGATTTATGTAGATGTAAACCGCGAATATGAACGGAAACATAAATTAGAGTGGTACTTGTCCCGTTTGCCTTTGGTTGAGTTTGCCACGGTGTTGTACTACTTGAAGGAAAACAACCACAAAACCTTTATGGATATTGGCTCGGGTAACGGCGATAAGCTTTTTATGGCCTTATTGATGGGTTTTGACAAAGTATATGGCGTAGAGTATGAAACCAAATTGCATACTTCGGCGATGCAAGCCTTGAAATCGCTGGTCGATAACAAAGTATGCGACTTGCGCGAAGGCGATGCCACCAAGTTAGGCGATGAGTATTATGCCCAAGCTGATTTTATTTATATGTATTGCCCACTTATTTTGAATAAGCCTGTGCAAGCCAAACTGATGTTGCGCTTGATCAAAAATATGCGCGATAACACCATGATTTATGAAGCAGGTTTTGTGTATCCGAAAGAGTTGAGCGAGCTTATCAAAACTAAGTTTGACGATGGCTACCGTGGGTTTTTAGCCGTGAAAAAAGAAAACGGAAAATATTATTACAGATACTTTATTAGTCAATGGGAAGAACTACAACTTTAAGTCAGTTTCAAGTACAAACCGACGGTTATTATGGCAAATTTGGGGGTGCTTACATCCCCGAAATGCTCTTTCCGAATGTGGAAGAGCTGCGCCAACAATATCTCCAAATCATCTCCGATGCTGCATTCCAAGCAGAATTCCAGCAATTATTACATGATTATGTAGGCAGACCAACCCCTTTGTACTTCGCCAAACGATTGTCAGATCTTAATAATACACGCATTTATCTAAAGCGAGAAGATCTGAACCACACCGGTGCCCATAAAATTAACAATACCTTGGGGCAAATTCTGCTGGCCAAACGCTTGGGCAAGTCTAAAATCATAGCCGAAACCGGTGCCGGCCAACACGGAGTAGCCACTGCCACAGTCTGCGCTTTGATGGGAATGGAGTGTATTGTATATATGGGCAAAGTAGATATTGAAAGGCAGAAGCCCAACGTAGAGCGAATGAAAATGCTTGGCGCTCAGGTAGTTCCGGCACTTTCGGGCAGCCAAACCTTGAAGGATGCCACCAACGAAGCGATGCGCCATTGGATTAACCATCCGCACGACACGCACTACATCATTGGCTCTGTGGTAGGGCCTCACCCCTATCCCGATATGGTGGCGCGGTTTCAGTCGGTGATCAGCGAAGAAATCAAACACCAATTGCTTACCAAAGAAGGGCGCGAAAATCCTGATTATGTACTGGCGTGCGTAGGCGGAGGCAGCAATGCTGCTGGTGCTTTTTATCATTTCTTAGACGAACCCTCAGTTCAACTCATTGCTGCTGAAGCCGGTGGCCTGGGGGTAAATTCCGGCAAATCGGCGGCTACCACTGTATTGGGGAAAACTGGCGTACTTCACGGCAGTAAAACAATACTAATGCAGACCGAAGATGGACAAGTGGTAGAACCTCACTCCATTTCGGCAGGTTTAGATTATCCAGGCATTGGCCCTATCCACGCGCATTTGTACGACACCCAACGGGCACAATTTTATGCCATTACAGATGATGAAGCAATGCAGGCCGGTCTGTTACTCAGCCGAATGGAAGGCATTATTCCGGCCATTGAAACTGCCCACGCTTTGGCTGTTTTGCCCAAAATGCAATACAAACCCGAAGACTTAGTAGTGATTTGCCTATCGGGACGTGGCGACAAAGACTTGGCTACTTATATGAGCTATCCTTACGAATCTGCTTAATTCTAAGATTTAATATAACTTTTTTTAGAGGCTGTCCGAAAAGGGCAG
>DMHB01000439.1 GCA_003449595.1 Microscillaceae bacterium
TACTGTTTTTTACAGTTTTATTTTATAAATTACTTCTATTCCAAGCGGTATCATTTATGGCAAAAGTAGTATTTAAGCAATCAAGTGGCATATCACCTGAATTATTTTCCGTCAATATCTTTGATAAAATACCTGCTCATCATCCTTGTCGGTTAGTGAGCCAAGTAGTTGATTGATTAGATATGAACAATATTATCGCCTTGTATAAAGGGGGCGGTTGTTCAGTGTATCATCCCTGAATGATGCTAAAAGTATTGTTTTATGGATATTTGTCAAACACCTATTCTTGTAGGGAAATTGCCAAAGCTTTAGGCAGGAATATTCATTTTATGTACCTTTCAGGTAATTCTATGCCTAATTGACGGACAATTAACGATTTTCAGGGTAAGATTTTGAAAGATAGTACAAGGTATTTTTGCTGATTGTTATACGTTTGTATGGCGCAAGACAGTGGAAAAGAACAAGGTGAAATTGGAACAGAAGATAGGGAAGATTTTAGCAGTTATGGAAAGTCATATACAATCTGATACACAGGAGGCCAATGAGGAGTGCTTGCCCAAGCAGTTCGATTCCAAGGCACGGCAAGAAAAATTGGCGGTTTTAAACAAGAAACTAAAAGAGCCTACCCATTTGGAAAGTCCCGAGCAAGCTTATCAGCAACAAAGTACCGAAGTGGTGGCAGATACAGGCTGCTGAGGCGATCTTTGGGCAACTCAAAAGTAATCATAAGTTTAGGTTCACTTTGAAAGGAATGCAGAAAGTAATACTGGAAGCCACTTTGATGGCTATAGGGCATAATTTCAGAAAAATGGCCGCCAAGGGTTGGAAAAATCTGCTGCTGTTTTTTTTCTTCAGAATCCTCTTTTTAAGAAGTTCTGCAAAATTTTCTGTCTAAAATACAGGTGTCTATATCTAATAACACAAAATAGAGGCTGCCCTTTTCGGACAGCCTCTCTACCAAGGATCAATTCAGGTCGTTCGGGGGGGCTACGGTCGTACGTTGTTCACGGTCAATGCTATTTTGTTTGTGGGACACAAACAAGGGCAGAAGAAGGTGTTGAAATAATTGGTAGTATGGAGGCTCATATTGAAAGGTATTATACTTTTCAACAAAACATCTTGGTTCAAGAAGTTATTTAGTAGTTTTCAAGCTTTCAATCCAATGATACGACGCATAGCATATTTTTTTGGCCTTGGGGCGATGGTGCTGGCTTGTGGTGGGCCAACTGCCTCGCGTAAGCCCGATGCCGAACGGCCGGTATTCAAAACCCGCGCCGATACGGAGCTATATTTTAAAAATGTGCGCCAAATCGACTATACTTTGTCGGCTATGTCGGCGGCTGGGATGAACAAATATTCCTACCAATATGGTGTGGCAGCCGATAGTACACGCCCTCAGTTACACTGGGTAATATTGCACAACTGGCGACAAAACGAAGCCTATATTTGGTTAGAAGCGCATCCTTTTTGGGGAAGTTGGCCGCAGATTGCCATTAACTGGAAAGACCCCGCCACTTCAAAACAAGGCACTTTTACATTGCTCAAACCCAACAAAGAAGGCTACTACCAATTGGCAACCCATATTTACAAAGCCGTAGAAGCCCAACACACGTTGCAGGTGGTGCAAGGCGGGCAAAACCTTCCTTTTTTGCAAGAAGAAAAAGAGCGCCAAGCTTTCCGCAAAGTAATGCAAGATTACTACAAGTTGGTAGGTTTCCCTTAGGCGGCTTGCGCTTCTACGTCGATGGCTAAGAGTTGTTCAAACACCTTTTTTTCCAAATTGCGCACATCCCGGGCACGGGCTTTTTCTTCTTTGTTGGCCAATAATTTGGCATAAGCAATCAACGCATTTGAAATGGTCTGCATCTCATAAATCGAAATGGCCAACTTCGCTTGCAAGGGCTGCTTATGGGGCGCTTTGGCGAAAGATCCCGTTGGCGTAGCTTCAGTGGTTGGTTCAGCCGATGGGTTAGGCTGAGGGCTTTCAAAATCTTGCGACGAAGATTGCACGAATGAATAAGCAAACAAATTTTTGAGGTTTTGGCTGAATGTGTTCATACGATTGTTTGATTGAATTTGTGAAGTATTAGGATGGCTACAAAGCTATGCGAGGAGTGTTAAAAAAACAAACATTTTGCTCATTTTTTTAACTTATTTTCTAATATTTTTCACAAATCGCTGATTTTCAGCGCAAAAATAAATCAATTGCTCAAAAAATAAACATTTAATACTGCTCTTTCTCGTTAGGGAAATCAACCGCCTTCACGTCTTTTACATAATTACCCACTGCATCGGTAATGATTTGATGCAAATCGGCATAGCGACGCAAAAAGCGCGGACTAAACTCTTTGTTGATGCCCAGCATATCTTGCAACACCAACACTTGTCCATCGGTTTGGCTGCCCGCTCCTATGCCAATGGTAGGCACATACAGGCTATCGGAAACCTTTTTGGCCAACTGCGAAGGAATTTTTTCGAGCACAATGCTAAAACAGCCCAACTCTTGCAGCAACTTAGCATCCGATAGCAATTTGGCGGCCTCGGCTTCTTCTTTGGCGCGCACGGTGTAAGTGCCAAATTTATAAATCGACTGCGGTGTAAGTCCCAAGTGCCCCATCACCGGAATACCGGCACTCAGAATGCGTTGGACAGACTCTTGAATTTCGGCGCCTCCTTCCAACTTGACGGCGTGCGCTCCCGATTCTTTCATAATGCGGATGGCCGAACGCAAGGCTTCGAGCGAATCGCCTTGGTACGACCCGAAAGGCAAATCGACTACCACCAAAGCCCGCTGCACGGCTCGAATTACGGAAGCCGCGTGGTAAATCATTTGATCCAAAGTAATGGGCAGGGTAGTTTCGTTGCCCGCCATCACATTAGAGGCCGAATCGCCCACCAAAATTATATCGATGCCTGCCCGATCGACCAATTTGGCCAGCGAAAAATCGTAAGCAGTGAGCATCGCAATTTTAGTGCCTTGGCGTTTCATTTCTTGCAAGGTATTGGTCGTAATGCGTTTGATGTCGGCGCTGTAGGAAGACATATCCAATAAGATTTTTGAGGGTGGAGTAAAATGAAGCCAAAGTTAAATATTCCGATAGCAAAACCAAGGCCACCCTTTGCCAACAAATAAAACCGTAACTTTGTAGCCGTTTTTGACGATCTCTTCCTATGTTTTCTATTACTACTCCCAAAGCAGTTCTCAGTCGCATTTATAAGCTGCATTTACCCAAATGTTTCGCCTGAGCTTCCCCATTCTGGC
>DMHB01000006.1 GCA_003449595.1 Microscillaceae bacterium
TCTTACGGCTGGGTTTGTTTTTCTTATTTTTGGTTATTATCTGGACGAAAGTCTTCTTTGACGAACTACCCCTGCTAAAGCCGGTGAAATTAATCGGCCTACTCCTATTACAACTTTGGTTGCTGTACATAGCTTATGTACGCCAACTGGATAGTGGTACCACCACAGGGCTTTGTATCTTCTTTTTTGCGGTGGGTGTTTTCTTCAAAAAGATTCGCTATATACAATGGTATGTAAGCATATTTTGGTTTTTGGCTATGGCGGTGGTAGTTTTAGTATGGACACCTTCTCAGGTAATTAATTTGTCATTGATTACAATTTCAGCCATTGCCTGTGTCCTTATTTATACTTTTGGGATTAGTACCCTGCACCAAACCCAGAGCGATCTACGAATATTCGAGGCATTTCTCAACCACGATAGTTTAGGATATTTGTTGATTAATCCCAAACTAAAACTAATCCGCTTTAACCAAGAAGCAGCACAACGCTTCAAAGCACACACAGGCATAGAATTAGAAGAAGGTAGCGACATACAAAGGGTGATTTTACCTAATGAATGGGCTAATTTTAAGCTCAATCTCATCAAGGCATTCCAAGGAACAGGGCTAACCCTCGACCACCAGTTTAACTTCAACCAATCGGCAAGCCCTTGGGCAGAAATTAAATACATTCCTGTTTTTTCGGAAGCCAAGAAGATAGAGTATGTTATTCTGAGTTTGAAAGACATCACCGAGAAAACCAAAGCCTTACAAGAGGTAATTTCTTCTGAAAAAACACTTAAAAAAATATTCAATGCCTTGCACAATGGGGTTTTTCTGTTAGATGAATCAAAGGTGCTTGTATATTTCAATCCACTTTTTCAGCAACAATTAGAGCAAAGCGGCAGCGCTACGCCTACGGTAGGCAGCAGCATTTACACTGCCTCTACTTTTTTTGGTGCTGATAAGTTAGATACAGCATTTGCACAATTGAACACTCAGAAAAATATTCAGCAACAAGTCAAAATTACAACCCCCGACGGCAGCATAGCTTTTTTTGAAATTTACTGGGCTTCGTTGGCTCACAAAAGTGCCGAGTTCAAAGGTTTCTTGGGGATTACACAGGATATTACTCAAAAAATAAGAACTGACACGGTTTTAAAGCAAAGTGAAGCTGATTTTAAAAGGTTATTTGATTATGCGCCTATTGGTATGTGCCTCACCAACGAAAATGAAAACATTGTGAGCGTAAATTTTGCTTTTGCAAAAATGTTGGGATATAGGGTGGATGAATTGATTGGAAAAAATTATGCTGAATTGATCAGTGAGGAAGATCTCAATGCCAGTCGAATTCATAGGGAACAGCTTATGCGAGGCGATATCGTAACCTATCAAGCCGAAAAACGACTGCTTCACAAAATCGGCAAAGTAATTTATGCACTTACCAATGTTTCTTTGCTCAAAGATGCCAATAGGGATGAATTTCAAACCCTTCGCCAATTGATTGATGTTACCAAACGCAAATTGGCAGAGAAAAAAGTTCAGCAAAATGAACGATTGCTCGAATCAATTAGTAAAAACCTTCGCGAGGGAATTTTTCGCAGCACTTACAAAGGTCATCTCATCTATGTAAATGATGCATTTGCGCGGCTTTTTGGTTATCAGAATGTCGAGGAGGTACTAAAGTTTCCTGCTACTGTTTTCTATAAAAATGCTGATGATAGGCTTCGACTACAAGCCAAAGCCATTAAGACGGGCTTTTATACCAACGAAGAGGTTTTATTTCAACGCAAAGATGGAACAGTTTTTTGGGGGCTTATGAACGGGCGCGTCATTGAGGGCGAGGATGATGATTTCAGATTTGATGGCGCTATTGTCGATATTACGGAAAAGAAAAAAGCAGAAGAAAAACTACGACATTCTGAGGAAATACTCAAGTACCAAAATCAAAAGCTAAAGAAAATTAACCAAGAGCTCGATAATTTTGTCTATATCACCGCCCACGACATCAAAGCGCCCTTGGCCTCCATATTGGGGCTTATCCAGGTGTTTCGCTTAGAGTATCCTCTCTTAGAAAGAAACCATTGTATTTTGATGATCGAAAGAAGTGTAAACAAACTCAACCAGTTCATCACTGATATTGTAGATTACTCGCAAAACTCCCGCCTCAGTCTCAAAAGCAGACCAATTCAATTTGAAGCGGTTGTAAGGCAAATCTGGGAAGAATTGGTGTTGTTACATCAAGTAGAACAAATCAAATTATTTGTACATATTCAAGGCGACATTGATTTCTATTCGGATGAACGGCGGATCAAAATTTTGATCAAAAACTTGTTAGCCAATGCAATCCGTTATTATGACAACTTCAAACAACAACCTTTTGTAGAAGTCAAAGTACATGCACAACCCAATGAGGCTATCATACAGGTAATAGATAATGGAATAGGCATTGATAGCCAACGATTGCCCAAGATTTTCAACATGTTTTATCGTGGTAGCGAGCGCTCGCAAGGTTCAGGCATTGGGCTGTATATTGTCAAAGAAGTAGTGCAAATCTTGAAAGGGTCTATTCAAGTCAATTCCTTGGAAGGCGTAGGCACCACGTTCATCATTTCCTTGCCTAACCAGCTTGATGAAATT
>DMHB01000003.1 GCA_003449595.1 Microscillaceae bacterium
GGGTTTACACATTGGCTTCACAACATCTGCGAAAAGATCGAATTCAAATAAAAACACGAATCCATCCACAATGGGCATGTTGATATCAAGGAAAATCACATCCGGCAAAGAGGCAGGGTTGTTTTGATTTTGCTCTAAGTATTGTAAGGCTAATTTGCCTGAGTTTTTCACAATAACATTAGAAGAAAAACCGGTGATTTCGATAATGCGTTTGCTGATGAAGTTATCAGTGTCATTATCATCGACCAGCATTACTGAATCAATTTTAAAACTCATTGTGGCAAAATTTTAGTTCGAAAATTTAGAATTAGTTTTTTCACAAAAATACAATACTGAATTAGATTAACAAGAAAATTGAGCGCAAAGTAATTTTTAATTTTATAAAAAATCTTTCACTTTTACAATTTTTCCTTCTAGAGCGCAGGCAAGCGACTGTTAGTGGCCTCACTAAAAAAGTGCGTGCCCACTTTCGCCTGTCATCCTTCAAAATTGCGATTCGAGGTAGCCACTCAATACTTTCCTGCCGAAATTTTATCGTCATCTATTCCTGAAAAAGCTGGACAACCGGGTTGCCGACATTCAAAATCAACTTCCTCAAAAACAGCTTATATGCCTTCCTGAATTATCAGCTTGGCTACATGAGTAGAACCATGTACTAACCAAGCCACCACTTTGGCTACTTTTTCCTTCCTTTTCACTATGGCCGTAGCCATTCGTAAATCTTCTATGAGTACATTGATTAAAATACCAGTAAATACATAATTCATAGATTTTCCTTTCAAAGAATCTCACAACTTTAGTCTCTGCATGACAATACTTTGCTCAAATTTGGTTGCTCACCCCTTGGTAGGAATACACCAATCCCAAAAAAGTATGTTGAAGTTTTCGCAACTTTTGTCCAATCATAAAATTTGCTCAGTGGGAACAGAAGCACGCAATAGCAGATGTTGGTTGAGGATAGGTTCATGATGATTTGCCGCTGCAAAAGTAGTGAACCAGAAAGGAATACAGCCACAATGCTTCAAAAGCAGCCAAAATGGTTACCCTATGTAGTAAGTACAAATCAACCTACAAAACACCAAGGGCATTTGGCTCTTGATGAACAAGATGTTTGTCCAAAATTTTGTCGAAAAGAGCAGTTGATTGTTGCTTCTTTTGAGTCATACCTTATAGCTACACATTGTCCAACCGTTCTACGCTAATGATGCCCTCTATTTTATACAATTTCTTTTTCAACAAATCTAAGTGTGAAGCATCTTTCACGTACAGTTTGATATTGCCCTCAAAAATATTTTCCTTTTTTACACCAATATCAATGGCTGCGATATTTACCTTCAGATCACCGGAAATCACTTTGGTAACATCGCGCACCAACCCAATCCTGTCAGTTCCTACAATACGCAATTCGACTAAAAAAAATTCTTGCTCTTGCTGCGATTTCCACCTGGCTTTGATAATGCGATAACCATAATTGGCCATCAATTCTGGAGCGTTTTTGCAGTCGGTTCTATGTATTTTGATGCCTTCACCAATAGTAGTAAAGCCAAATACATCGTCTCCTGAAATAGGGTTGCAACATCGGGCAAAACTATAAACCATGTCTGATTCGTCGCCGATGACCAAGGTGTCCATTTTTGGCTTTTCTTTGGGCTTGGGCGAGGGTTCTAAATCATCTGCTTTATTATCGCGGGGGTTGTTAGAAGGTTTGACGTGGAGTTTTTTCTCGTTACGCCAAGATTTAAACTTTGTGATTTGAGTGGGTTGGATAATCCCTTTGCCAATGTTGAACAGTACGTCGGCAGACTGTCGAAGGTCGAAATAAATTTTGAGTTGATTCATCGTGTCGTTGTTCAACTCAAGTTTAAGCTGGGCAAGTTTACGGGTCAAAATTTCCTTGCCTTTGTTCATCACTTGCCGCATTTCTGTCTTGATATACTCTTTGATGCGCGCTTTGGCTTTGGCAGTTTGCACATATTTCAGCCAGTCGGCATTCGGTTTTTGTTTCTTAGAGGTAATGATTTCTACTTGGTCACCATTTTTCAGTGTATGGTTGAGTGGCACCAATTTCTGGTTAATTTTAGCCCCCAGACAATGAAAGCCTAATTCAGAATGAATTTCAAAAGCAAAATCTAAGGCTGTGGCACCTTGCGGCAAGGTTTTTAGTTGGCCTTTGGGCGTGAAGGCAAATACTTCTTCGCTGAAAAAATTTGCCCTGAAATCATCTACAAATTCTAAGGCGGGCAGTTCGCTGTTTTGCTCACGTAGATCACGAATCAGCCTCAGCCAAGAATCTAAATTAGACTCTTTCGATTTTCCATTCATTACCCTACCCAATTCTTTATACTTCCAGTGGGCTGCATAGCCTTTTTCGGCTACTTCATTCATGCGCTGGGTGCGAATTTGCACCTCTACCCAGCGTCCGTCCGGCCCCATTACAGTGGTATGCAATGATTCATACCCATTGGCACGTGGGGTGCTGATCCAATCGCGTAAGCGGTCGATATTAGGACTATAAAAATCGGTTACAATAGAATACACGCGCCAACAATCTGCCTTTTCCTTTTCTAAGGCAGTATCGATGATGATGCGGATGGCAAATAAATCGTAAATTTCTTCAAAACTAATGTTTTGCTTGCGCATCTTTGTCCAAATAGAGTAGATGGACTTGGGGCGGCCAAATATTTCTGCCTTGAATCCATTGTCGGCAAGCGATTTTTCGAGGGGAGAAATAAACTCTTTGATAAACTTATTGCGTTGCGAACGACTGCGGTCTAATTTGCGTGCTATTTCTCGGTAAACTGACTCTTGAGTATATTTCAGGTATAGATCTTCTAATTCAGATTTGATGTTATAAAGCCCCAGCCGGTGCGCCAAAGGTGCATAAATATACATCGATTCTGAAGCAATTTTCAACTGTTTGTGGCGAGGCATCGAGCTAAGCGTGCGCATATTGTGCAGCCTGTCGGCAAGTTTGATAAATATTACGCGGGCATCATCGGATAACGCCAGCAGCATCTTGCGAAAATTTTCGGCCTGTTGTGAGGTGTCTTGACTAAACTCCATCTCCTCAGTAGAAGGAATTTTGGTTACCCCATCTACAATTTTGGCTACTTTGGCTCCAAACTCACGTTTGATGTCTTCCAACTCCCACTCAGTATCTTCAACCACATCGTGCAACAAGGCAGCTGCAACCGATGTGGGGCCTAAGTTCAGCTCTTCTACAGCAATGATGGCCACCTGAATAGGATGATAAATATAAGGTTCGCCCGACTTTCGCCTGGTGTTTTTGTGAGCTTCTACCGCGGTTTTAAATGCTTTCAGAATGAGTTCGCTATCGCCTTTTTTGAGATAAGGCCGCGACAATCTGCGCAATTTTCTATACCGGCGAATAATTTCTTTGTTCTCTTCTGCTTCGTCAATTACATACTCCGAAAAAATCATATGGTTCAAGTGTCATGGGGGTTAAGTTATAGAGATGGTTTAGGATTATACTACTTATACTTTTTATGGGGATAGGGTAACCTTGTTTGATGAAATTTGGAGACATAATTTAAATTTTATCAAAAAAAGAAAGACTAAGAATATAAACGGCACAATAATTTGCAATATTCAAAAAAATAGCTACCTTTGCCAACCTTTTGCGGATGTGGCGAAATTGGTAGACGCACTAGACTTAGGATCTAGCGCCGCGAGGCATGGGGGTTCGAGTCCCTCCATCCGCACACTATCTTACAATCAATTGTTGGCCAATTGTTGGCTTCCTTTTAACCATCCTAATTTTTTCGTACCTTGGAAATTTCATTTGATCAACACAGTGAAACGCTTGCTTCTTTGAAAGTTAATATTTTGCAAGCAGATTATCAAGAAAAATTAAACAAAAAAATCAAGGATTACAGCAAGAAAGTTGCCTTGAAAGGCTTTAGGCCGGGCAAAGTTCCCCAAGGGTTGATCAATAAAATGGTGGGCAAAGACTTGCTTGCCGAAGAAGTAAGCCATTTGCTTTCAGATTCTATCCGAAATTATATCCAAGACAACAAGTTGACCGTAGTAGGTGACCCACTTCCTACTGAAAACTCGCCAGAAATAGATTGGAACACCCAAAAAGACTTTGTTTTTGAGTTTACGCTTGGCTTAGTGCCTCCTTTTGACTTGTCGTTTGACCAGTTGACTCTTGAAACTTATGAAGTGGCTGTGTCTGATGAATTGATGAATGATACTTTGGAACGAATTCGCAGCGATTACGGGAAAGTAGAAAATCCTGAAACTGTGGCAGAAGGTGATTTTGTATATGGAAATTTGACCGAGGTGTTACCCGAAGGCGCTGAACAAGAACCTTTTTCGTTAGACGTACTTATCCCCACGAAGCAAGTGAAGACTGAAACTTTGCCTTTGTTTTTGGGTCAGGGTAAGGATGCAATCATTCATTTTCAAATTCAAGATTTATTAACCGACTCCGAATCGTTGGGTTATTTGGTAGGCAAGCCAAAAGAAGAAGCCGCTGCCCTTACGGGAGATTATACATTTGTTGTTGACCAAATTACACGCCGTATTCCGGTTGAACTTGACCAAGAACTCTTCGATAAAATTTTTCCTTCGGAAGAAGTAAATACAGAAGAAGCTTTTCGTGAAAAAATCAAGAGCCTCATTGGTGAGAACTACAAAAGAGAAGCTGAAAATCACCTAAAAAAGCAAATCGAAGCTGAGTTGGTCGAAAAAGTAAGCATTACACTTCCTACTGATTTTTTAAAGAGCTGGCTTACCAAAAACAATCCCGACAATATGGAAGTCAACGACTTCGACAAGTTTGCCAAAGAACTGCGTTGGAGCTTAATCCGTAATAAAATTGCAGAAGACAATAACATTGAAATCAAAGAAGAAGAAGTAGTATCGTTTGTCATGCAGATGTTTTCTAACCAATTTGGCCTGGGTAATATGCCTATGGATGAAAATATGCGTCAAACCTTGGCTCAGCTTGCCAATCGCTTCTTAACCGAGCAAAATGGCAGAAACTTTGAAAATGTATATTTCACATTGATGAAAGACAAGGCTTTGGAAATTGTACGTACACAAGTAAACCCCACTGTGAAGGCGGTAAGTCGTGATGAATTTGAAGAAAAAATAGGGCTGAAATAGGCCGTTTCATATACGCCAAGCATTGGTTTTGAAGTTATTATAATCGAGGGGGCATTGCATTGCCAACCTCGATTATTTTTTATTCCACTTCAAATACCATAGCCTTATGAGCGATTTTGATTCTATAGATTTTAACCTGAATTACAACAACTTTGATCCGAATGAAATTCAGGTTGAAGAAACCATCAACGCGGTTTTTGTGGTCGATATTTCCCCTTCTATCGAGAGCTATGTCAATGATTTGAACCATGCTTTCAATGATTTTACAGAAACCATGCAAAAGTCGCACGTAGCCGAACAACTCATGGTTTCTATAGTTGAATTTTGCGAAAATGTGGGTGTGCGCTCCGGCTTTCAACCTATCAAAAGTATCCCTAAAATGAAGTTTAAGCCTACCGGCTCGGGTACGGCCTTATATGATGCTGTAAAACAAGGATTAGATATGGCACTTAGCTATCGCGAAAACCTTGAAGCTTCGGGTGTGATGGCCAAAACGCTTTTGTTTGTCATTACTGACGGTGGTGATAATAGTTCGCGTACAGCAGCCAACCAAGTAAAACAAACATTGGACAATGTCTTGAAAAACGAGAAAAATGCTTTCTCATTTACTACCATTTTATTTGGCGTTGGCGATGCTTCCTACTTCGAGCAAGCCCAAAAAGATATGGGCATTCAACACATCGCACGAGTGGGCAACAGTGGCGCTGAAATTCGGAAGATGATCAATTTTATCAGCCAATCAATCAGCAATACTGCCAATAATGCCGGCATCAGTTTTTAGGGTTCGGTGCTTTCTAAAAATTCATTGGTCTTTATTTCATATCCGCCTGATTTTCAAGCGGATATTTTCTTTGGTGCGCAGGGTAACCAAAGGCTCTAAAGACAATTGAGGTTGGGGCACCAAAGGCTCAAACCGGAAATGTTGCCACACCATGGCCAAAACGATGGTGATTTCAAACAGTGCAAACTGATCGCCAATGCAAAGCCTGGGGCCTCCCCCGAAAGGGAAATAAGCAAAACGGGGTTGCTTCTTTACCAATTCAGTTTCAAACCGCTCGGGTTTAAATAAATCGGCATCGTGCCCCCATAGTTCAGGCATACGGTGCAGCACATAACTGCTGATGATGACATTGGTATCTTTGGGAATATGATACCCCCCAATCTGGTCAGCGGCAACTGATTTCCGCTCTATGGCATACGCAGGCGGGTAAAGCCTCAGCGTTTCGTTGATCACTTGACGGCAGTAAGGAAGCTGTTTGAGGTCTTCAAAAGTGGGTGTTTTCCCTTGCAGGACGGTAGTCAACTCTTTTGAAATTTTGTCGGCTGCTTCAGGGTTCAGACTGAGCAGCCACCACATATAAGCCAAAGTATTGGCCGAGGTTTCGTGGCCGGCCAAGAAAATAGTTAGCACTTCATCGCGGAGTTGTTTGTCAGACATTCGTTCGCCGGTTTCTTCATCGACTGCCTCCATCAGCATATCGAGCAAATCACCGTTTTCTTTTCGAGTCCCTTCGGCTCTTTTTTTAGCAATGATTTGGTGAATGACTTTTTCAAGCGCCCGAATGGCTGCCCGTTCTTTTAAGTTGGTGGGGGTTGGAATCCAAAGCGGAATTTGTTTGAGCGGATGCCTAAAACGGTAGGTAATGCGCTCTACAAGAAAGCCAAGATTTTGGTTTACGATTTCAAAATCACTCTTCACATCCGATTTGAACAAGGCATTGGACACGATGGTGAGGGCAATTTTATTCATTTCCAAGGTCATGTCAATGGTATCGCCATCTTGGTAGCGTTGCTGCCACTCGGCAACCATTTGCTCGGTGCAAGTAACCATTGCTTGCGACATAGCGGCCAAGCGCTCTTTATGGAAAGCGGGTTGCGCCAAGCGGCGTTGGCGACGCCAAAAATCGCCTTCGCTGGTCAACAAACCATTGCCAACCAAGGGCTTCAAAAATCGGAACACATTGCCTTTTACATAATTCTTGTTGTTGTCTTGCAGCACGTGCTTGATGTATTCGGGGTCGGATATGATACAGATTTTTGCAATTTTAGACCTTAGCCAAGCAATTTTGCCTACCTCCTGTTGTGTGCTTTGCAAGTAGTGCAGCACATCTTTAATCAAATAAGGAATATGTCCCCAAAACCAGTGTTTTTGGCGAGGCTCAGGAGGCAATGTGTGTAGGGAAGCGGCCTTGGTTTCCATATTTTTAGCACTTTTTTATTGATACATAATCTTGGCGATAAGTCGATAACTACGGGGCTGGTTGAATATCATTTTCTGCATAGTTTCGATGCTATATTGCCGAACAAGCCACTGGTTTTGTGGCGGTTGAGATGCCAGCAACAGGGTTAGATGTCGTGTAGAAATGTACAGATAGTTTTCGTTTCTAATCCAAGCCTGAAGGCTTTTGGCTTGTTGGCCATCCCAGGCAATGCGCAACCTACGCACAGTAGTTCGAGCTTCGCGGGCAGTATAAATCGTAAATTTCTCATTGCTTGCTGATGAGTCTTTCTTGGTGTACGCGTCGCGCAAGGCAGGCTTGTTGAGGTCGGCTTGCATAAACATTTCTAACTCCTTAGCCCAACTTTGCACCTCGATTGTTTTTTGTTCTAATTTCCCATCGACTACGACTTGTTTTTCGACTTTCGGTTTGATTTTTTCTAACCATTGAATTTGTTGGGTAATCAAGCTTTCGACTTCAAAATAAAGTTTATCCTTATCTTTTGAAGTGTTGGGAGCTTGGCAAGCGGAAAGCAGCGATAACGCCACAATAAAATACAGCTGCTGTTTGAAAATAGGTTTCATCATTACAAAATAAAGAGAAAACCTTCAAAAATCAATTTTGATTTGAGAAGGTTTTGAGGAAGTATTGTCTGCGCTTATAAATTAGGCTATCGCCAAAGGCTTTAAGTGGTTTTCTACGGG
>DMHB01000108.1 GCA_003449595.1 Microscillaceae bacterium
CCCCAGAGGTTTTCGTGCAATGGGCCAAAGCCAAACATCCAAGCGTAATACGCGGTAATCCCCAACAAACAAACCGTAGCGAGGCTAAACCATTGCTTGGGCGTAAGCTTGAGATTGATTTCTGTGCGTTTGTTTTGTGCCATGGGGGGTGTTTTCGAGCTAAACATAGGTTACCATCGCGGGCGAAAGGTGCGGAATTTCGTTGAAACTGCGCAAAAAGAACTTGCCCTTGCTATAGCTAAACTCCGTAATGCCCGTGTTGCGTGTTTGCCAGTTCAGCTCTACAATGCGCTCCGAATCCAGCTGCAACAACACGCCTATCAGCATCCCGATAGTTCCCCCCGAGGTGAAAGCAATGCCGTTTTCTACGCCTTCCATCATTTCGGCCAGCTGGTGGTAGGCAGCGGTTACCCTTCGGGCAAAATCGGGGTAGTTTTCCAATCCTTCTACCTGCACCTCGCCCTTAGCCCACAGCTGAATGGCTTTGTAAAACAATTTGATGTAGCCCCTCCTTACTTCGGCGTGGTGTGGCCCTTTGGCAGCCAGCAGGGCTTTGAGGGCTTGGTCTTTTTCCAAGAAATCGCCTTGCAGGTGTTGGTAAACTTCAGTGGCTTGGTGCTCGTTGAGGCCGGGCAACACGATGGGCGCAGGCATCGCGAGCTGGTGGGTGGTCATCGGCTCTTGCGCGCCCTGATAGGTTTGGTGGTGGCGCACCAACTCGCCGCACCATACCTTGTCGAACTGCAAACGGTGTTGCACAAAATAATTGCCTAAGGCTTGGGCTTGGGCATAGCCTGCCGGCGAAAGTTGGTCATAATTGGCCTGCATAAACGAGGCCTGCCCGTGTCGGATAAGGTATAAACTTGCCATAATTTGTTAAAATCCTCGGATACGACCACTACGGATGGCTGTGGCCGAAAGTAAGGCACAATCTTTTACCAACTGAATCAGCGACGCAAAGCGAGGGTCTTGCGTATAGCCTTTGTGGTAGCGGTAGTAAATCTGTTGGATAATGACCCCCAATTTGAACAAAGCAAAAGCATAGTGAAACACCACATTATCGACTTTTTTGCCTACTTTTTCTTCGTAGCGCGCCAAAATATCTTCGCGGTTCATTTCGCCTACCACATTGAAACTGCGCAGGTATTCCGGATCGGTTTTTTCGGGCGTATAGGCCAACATCGTGGCAAAATCGGTAAATTGGTCGCCTACCGTGGACATTTCCCAGTCTAACACCGCTTTGATTTGCGTGGGTTCGTCCAAATTAAGCACTACATTGTCGTATTTATAGTCGTTGTGGATAAAAGCATTGTGTTTGGTTTCCGGAATATGCAACACAAACCAATCCATCACATAATCCATATCGCCGATTTCGTCGGTTTTGGCATTGTCGTAGCGTTTGCACCATCCTTCCACCTGGCGTTGCACATAGCCTTCGGGTTTGCCCATAGCGACCAAGCCGGTTTTTTCGATGTCTAAATTGTGTAAATCAGCTAAGTTGTCGATAAAATTTTCGTTGAGCTGCCGGATGCGCCCCGCCTCCCAGTCGAGTTTGTCGTTGGCGCGCAAAATGATGCCTTGCACCCGTTCCATCACATAAAAAGGTGCGCCGATAATGCTTTTATCTTCGGTGTACACCAGTGGTTTGGGGGCTTTGTCGTAGTAAGGCTGTAGCAACGAGAGCACCTTGTATTCGCGCCCCATATCGTGGCCTTTCATAATGTTTTCGGCACCAAAGGGCGGGCGGCGCAACACCATTTCCTTATCGCCCAACTTGAGCAAATAAGTCAAATTAGAAAACCCACTCGGAAACTGCAATACCTCCAATTGGCCGCTTAGTTGGAGTTCTTTTTGCAAAAAATCTTGCAAAACTTCCTGCGGTAATTCTTCGCCTTGTCTTATTTTTTTAGCTTGATCTGCTGTATTTGTACTCATGAGAATAATAGGAGTTTCGTTTAGTAGAAATGAGAAAAGTGTATGCAATTTATTGGTTCTACGCAGAAAACCAAAACCACCCGAAACCACACACCATAGCCAAAGAATATAATCTTTCGATACGGCTCAATTTACAGCCGTGTACAAACAAATAGCACGCTCATTTACTTTATATGCTTAAATTTACAGGCTTATAAAGCCTCCGAGGCATTAGTACTAACTATTTACTTACTATCCTTATCTTGCATGCCAAAGATCAAAGACCTCATCAAACAGCTTTCGCTTGAAGATTTTGAGCAGTTATACGCCTCGCTTTTAGAATTGGGCGCCGACAAACAAGCCGAACTTCTCAAAATGATTCACGAAGACCAAATGACCGAGGCAGAGGTGCGCGCCGCCCTAAAAATCGGGGTGAACGCCTACCGCACACTCAACTCAAGGGTCAAAAAGCGTGTAGAAGAATATATGCTGCAACACTTGGAAAGCCCCAAGTTAGACCTGCTGAAAAAGGTGGCCAACCTCAAAGAATTGGTCTTTGCACAGCGCCCTTCGGTGGCGATTACCACCCTCAAAAAAATTGAAAAAGAATTGATCAACTACGACCTTTCGCACGAGTTGGTACAGGTATATCAGGCACTCAAAAAACTACACCTCCATTCCAAGCTGTATTTTGAATATTCGCAAATTTACAACCGCCACGTTGCCTATTTGCTTACCGTCGATAAGGTAGAAATTATGCTGGGCGAGTATTTCAAAAAATATGGCGATTTCTTGCTCAATGGCGACGAGCGCACCCAATTAGAACTCAACCTGCGCTGCTCCGAAATCATCAGCACGGCGGCCAAATATCCCGACTCGCATCGGCTTTGGGTTTATAAAACCTTGGCCGATTTGTTTCACCGTATTTTTGTGCCCATCCCCGAAAACAACCAAAATAAACTCATAGAGGCAGGTTTCAAGCAGCTGATCCAAGTATTGGAACAATATCCGATGGACATTACTTACACCAACCTGCAATGGGTGGTCGATTATTTGCAATGGGAATATTGGCATAGCCGCAAGCAACACAAAGAAGCGGAGGTTTTTTACGAAAAAATCAGCCCACACATCGACCGCCTGCTTACCAACTTCGACAATTA
>DMHB01000056.1 GCA_003449595.1 Microscillaceae bacterium
GATTATTTTGTTAAGAAGATAATACCACCCACTACTGTATTCTTGGAACGCAATCACGAAAATATCAACAAAATCCTCGAAGAATCGGAGGGCATGGACATCGTCAATGATTTCGATTTTGAGAAATTTGTTGAAATTCTCCGAGGTAGTATCCCGTTTATCATACTTATCGTCGGACTTAGTTTAGGTGGTTCTTATCTTTTTTTGCGTTATACGAAAGCTTTGTTTCAATCTTCCAGCGATTTGCGCCTTTCAATCCGCGATGAAGCGCAACCGGGAGGACTTCCCATACAAACCGCCCCCATCAACAACAACGCGCACCTTTTAGGAGAAATAGAGTTCATCAAATCTGAACTTCTTCACGAAGAAGTCATCAAGAAAATGAACTTAGGGCTTACCATTTATGCACAAGGTAATATTTTAGACAACGAACTCTATGGCAATGTGCCCTTTGAAATCAAATGGTGGGCTACTGCCAACAACCCTTGGTTCGACAAACGATTCGATGTGCAAATCGTCGATCCCAAACACTTTGTCCTTGCTTTTGAGCAAGGCCGAGGGGTCATAAAACAAAAATATCAGTTCAATGATACCATACACCTCTCAGGCATGAGCTTGGTGTTGATTCCAAAACCTGCCATCAACATTAGTAAAAACTATTATTTCATTATCAATAGCCGGTATGCTTTGTTGTCTTATCTACAAAGCAAACTGAAAGTTGACATTATTAACCATAATGCGGGTATCATTCGCATTTCTTTCAAAGACCACAATGCCGAAAAGGTAAGAGACATTGTCAACGTGATTGATACCGTTTATCTTGAAAAAACACTGGCAGCCAAAAGTCAAGCCACTTTGCAGCAAACGAATTACCTGAATGAGCAACTCGAAAAAGTTGATGAAGAGCTAACCAAGTATGAATCTTTGTTGGAAGGCAGCCTCATTGAGAACAAAACCACCGATCTGCTTAGTAAATTTTCGACTTCGGTAAAAGAATCGGAAAATTTTGGTGAAAAAAAGGCTGAAATCACCAACCTATTAAATTTGCTGGATCAGCTGGAAGTCCAAGCCCAAAACGACAGCATCATTACTACCCTGATGCCTGAGGTCAATTTGCCGGGCATTGATTTTAATTCGCTTATACTCAAAATCAACGCGTTGTTTTCTGAGATTGCTTCGATTTCTTATTACAAAACCGATAACAATGCCACCCTCAAGGTGAAACGCACCCAACTGATTAAATACCAGAAGGAACTACGCGCTCAAATCAACGAAGCCCAACGGATGCTTAATAAAGAAATTGGGGCTTTGCAGTCAAAATTTAGCCGTGCGCAAGGCGAGTTTTTAAAAATTCCCTCCAAAGAAACCGAGCTGAAACGTATCAAGCGTTTGCATACCATTTATGAAGCGTTTTACTCGCAAATGCTCAATAAAAAAGCAGAGATAGGCATTAGTCGTTCGGCCATTGTGCCCGAGTTTGTGATTTTGGCTCCCGCGAGCCAGCCTACCAAGCCGATTTATCCGGTGCCAACCAATATTTACTCCTTAGGCTTGGCCGCAGGTGTGGTATTATCATTGCTGTTGGTAGCTATCCGCTATTTGTTGAACAATACTGTTGCCAACCAAAAAGAACTTGAAAAAATAATTATTGCCCCGGTTTTAGGTGTTATTCCTTTTCATAACAAACAAAAAAACGCGAAATATTCAAAATTGGTCATTTTGGATAACCCCAAATCAACCATCAACGAGGCGCTCCGTTCGGTCCGCACCAATTTAGACTTTGTATTAAATAAAAGCGGCGGGCTAAACGATACTTCTACTTCTAAGGTGATATCTATCACCTCGACCATAAGCGGTGAAGGCAAAACCTTTGTGGCTGCCAACTTGGCGGGCATTATCGCGATGCTTAATCTCAAAGTGCTCATCATCGATTTTGATATGCGCCGCCCCAAAGTACACATTGCTTTTGATAGAGAAGAAGAGGATAATTTGAAAGGAACAAGCACCATACTCATTGGTCGGCACACCCCGCAAGAATGTATCCAGCACACACCCATAGAAAACTTGGATTTCATTCCTTCAGGGCCTATTCCTCCCAATCCTTCCGAATTAATTTTACGCCCTATTTGCGACGAATTTATCAAGCAGCTAACCCTTTCATATGACGTTATTATTTTAGATACCCCGCCGATTGGATTAGTAACTGATGGGGTTTTGTTGATGCAAAAAGCTGAAGTACCTATTTATATTTTCAAAGCCAACTACTCTAAAAAGGCATTCAGCAAATCTATTAACAAATTGATTCTCAAAAATAATTTTACCAACCTGTCTGTAGTTTTAAATGCCGTAAACAAGCGGTTTAGCTATGGGTATGGCTATGGGTATGGCTATGGGGCTTACTACGGCAAGCGTTCTGTAGCGTATTACAATGATTCTGAATCAAATTATAAACCTATCCGATGGATTAATCGTATTTACAAACGAGCTATGAGTTTTAGAAAGTAGTACAATATGTTTAAATTTTTTTCATCGCCCTCTTCTTCTCCCACACATACTTCTCACTTATCTGCTTCAACCCCTCCACTTCAAACAGATATTCACTCGCATTTATTACCCGGCATCGACGACGGGGTACAAACTTGGGAAGAAGCTTTACAAATTGTGAAAGGATTTGTAGCAATGGGTTACACCAAACTCATCATCACACCGCATATTATGTCAGGTTTTTACCC
>DMHB01000425.1:0-166 GCA_003449595.1 Microscillaceae bacterium
GCCAGTAAAAATCGCCCGACACAACATCCTTGGGTTTGTTGATCACAAAATAGTTTTTAAGCAATTGTGCTCTTTTTTCAGGATAGGGTAAAATCGCTTTCTGAATCACCTTGGCCGCCTTGATGCTACTGCGCATTTGCGAGTTGATTTGGGCTAATTCATTGCT
>DMHB01000425.1:493-5984 GCA_003449595.1 Microscillaceae bacterium
TTCATTGCTTTTTATCGCAATGGCATCTCTTTGAGCCAAAATTTCTTCTTGGCTTTGTTGTAACTCTTCATTTTGGCTAACCATTTCCTGATGAAGCATTTCTAAAGCCTCGGTTCTTTCTTTTACTTTTACTTCAAGGGTCTCATTTGCTTCTTTTTGGGTGTTAATCAGTTCTCTTTTCAGCTGTTTGTAACGTTCGGCCAAAGCCAACGAGAAAATAATACCTTGAATGGTGAAACCAACATAATAGGCATAAGCTGTAAATAAACTGTTAGGCAATACATTCGCATTTTTTAGACCGTAAATAAATGTTCCTAAGAGCGAGCTTAAAAATGCAAAAATAAGCAGATTTGCTGAAGGTATTTTTTTGTAGGCCGCATAACCACAAACCAAAAAAACTGTCAAGGCAGTGCTGGGCGATACCAAAGCTAAGATACCAACCGGTATTTTATAGTTTCCGGTAACCAGGTAAATCACAGACATCAAGACAAAGAAGTACTTCAAAACATTCAAAAAAAGGTGCGCATACTTAATGTTTTTATTTGTCTGTAGAAATGCTTGGATAAAACTTACCAAAAAGAAGAAAGCTGTATAACCTGATAAAACTAAGGTGCTTTCTGCTAAATACACAGACCAAAAGAAGATATATTGGAACAAATGCCCATCGAGGGAAGCCGAAAAAACCGCAATACCCAACATATAAGCCACATACATCAAATACATTCTACTCCTTAAAACAAAATATAAAAAGAGATTGTAGAAGCTCAACACTAATAGAACCCCATAAAATGCACCCATCAGGGTTTCTTCATATATGGCCTGAGAGTAGTAGTGCTCTAACTCATAAAAAATAATAGGTACACTCAGTACACCATTACCTTTTACTCGGAGATAAAACGTATGGACTTCTTGATTGTGGATCGGTAAGTGAAAAGCAAAAAAACGAGTTGATTTAATATCACGCTCCACAAATCCCCTCCTGTCGCCAGTATTCCAAACTTGTAATTGACCTTTTTTATCATAAAAATAAAAATCAACACTGTCTAAAGAAGGATAGGCTATTTTAAAAACCCATTTCTTACCAACTTCCTCTGAAAAGGTATCTTGTACTTTAAAACAAATCCAAAAAGTAGAACTGCTCTGTCCAAAATTAATTTGATAGGGATCGGTAACTGCTTGGCCTTTCTGCGCTTCAAAGGCTTTCATAACATCTTCCACCCGCATAGCAGATGCTTTGTCTTCTATATAGTTGACTTTATTTTGTTTGAGGTAATTAGGTTCTTGTATTTGGTGTAGGTTAATTACAGCTAATTTTTCAATAGATTGCGCTACAACAAAGGAACTTGAAACTACCATCCATAAGAAGAAAGCAGAGAATATTTTTTGCATTTTTTTATGAATAATTTGACTAAAACACATATCAATAATAGTGTTGATTTGTGAAAAATGCAAGCTATGCTCATCAGTTTTTCTACAAAGCTGAAGCAATTTTGCTGAACAAGCACCATATTACTTGAAGATGAGCCAAACAGTGTAATTTAAAGATAGGTCAAATGCCAATTTTTAAGCACATCCTAAAACAATCATCACTCACTTTTTTGTCAAATCCAAATTTGACTATTATTCAATCAACGGATATGCTATGAATGTTGACACCAACACCCTCCGATAAACGCTGCGGAATGTTATACTATTTTTCAAATTTACTTGCTCATTGAAAGATAAAAAAACAAGTAGAAAGGTTAATTTAAAATAAACTAAAACGAAACTTTTTGATTGAATTTGAGTAAAAGTATTTAAGCGTCTTTTGTCTGATTTTTCAATTTTTAAACCTCCCCCAATAGTGATGAAACAACAAGAATTACTTGAAAAAGTAGCTGGTCTTTCTAAGCTGAGCACAGATTTGACCTTCAGAAACGAATTAATAGCCAATCCAAAAAAAGTTCTCAAACAAGAATTCTCCGATTTGCAAATTGCAGATGAGTTGAACATTGTGGTTCACGAAAATACTGACCGCGAGATGCACATCATTCTGATTCCCGATGAGCAAATGGTCTTTAATGCTTCTTTAGATGAAAAAGTGGAAGCAGTTTTAGACAAAGCTGTAGCAGATACTCAGTTTAAAAAATTGGTGATGGCTGATCCTAAAGGCACATTAAGCAAAGAATTGCCTGATTTTTATATCCCGAACGATTTCAAAATTCATTTTTACGAGAATTCAACCAATGAAGTCCACCTGTTATTACCGCCATTACAAACAGAAAATGGTGAACTGAGCGAAACAGAACTCCAGTCGGTAGCTGGGGGTCGTGGCCGAGGCCCTCACATTGGTCGTCCTCGCGGTGGTGGCGCTCCTAAATGCCGTTCACAACACTTCAGAACACGATAAGTAGGTTTCATAACTACTCCAAACAAAGCTAAAAGAGTCCAACTTGTGCTCTTTTAGCTTTTTTGTTTTTCTCAATAAATTAAGCGTATTTTATAAGTTATTTTGGCTACCTACTACTCCCTCAGGCTTTATGAATCAAAAATTATTTAGAGAAAAAGCTTTAGAAAGACTAAGTTCGCCCGACAATCTTCACGAATTGGTTGATATTGCCTCTGCAAAATCTTGGCTGGCTGTCATTGCTGTTGCCAGCTTAACACTTGCTTTCCTCAGTTGGGCTGTTTTTGGTAAAATACCTAAAGCAGTTGATGGAGAGGGCATTTTGATTCAGTCGGGAGGCATTGCCGAAGCTACAGCTTTAGCAACAGGAGTTATCCAAGAGTTGAAAGTAAAAGAAGGACAATTCGTAAAAAGAGATGAAATCATCGCTATCATTGATCAACCCGAATTAGAACTACAAATCAAAAATGCAACCGAAAAATTAAAAGAGTTGCAACAGAACAAAGCTGAGCAGTTAGAAATAAACGATTTGAAGCGTACCATTGAAGAGTTGGAAATCAAATATGAGATTGCTGCATACATTCGAAGCCCTTATGAAGGAAAAATCATTGAATTAATGAGCAACATTGGTAAATTAGTGGAAGTAGGCACACCCATAGTAAGTATTGAAATTTCAAGCCAAGAATCTGTAGAGCTGGAAGCCATCATTTATGTATCACCAGATGAAGGAAAGAAGGTAACTGCCGGTATGCAAGTAAGAATAGCGCCTTCTACTGTAAGAATTGAAGAATATGGATTTATTAAAGGAGAGGTTTTCAAAGTTTCTGAATATCCATCTACCAAAAGTGGGATGACAAGTGTACTCGGCAACGCTGCCTTAGTAGAAACATTTTTCAAAGCAGAGCCCCCCATCGCGATTCGTGTAAAGCTTCATAAAGCAAAAAATAAAACCGGTTACGCTTGGACTTCTGCGCAAGGACCACCTATCAAAATAAATGCAGGCACATTGTGCAAAGCCAATATTGTAGTTTCGGAACAACGTCCACTATCTTTGCTTGTACCACATCTACAATAAAAATTTAAATTTGCCTAAACAATATAGTTTTAGGCTTATTTCTTGCTATATTGAAAATAATTTGAATAATAACAGCGACTTAGATTTTATTTTCGTAATAAATAAAATTACAAAATCCACTTTCAACCTAGCAAATTTGTTGCTTTTATGCAGTTGAACCCAAAAGAAAGTGTTACGGATATAAAGAAAGCGATTTTCAATCCATTTCCAGGACTTAGGCCTTTCACCATCAAAGAAAGTCATCTCTTTTTTGGTCGTGAGGGTCAAGTAGATGAGGTCTTATTGAAATTACAACAAAATCGATTTGCAGCCATTGTGGGACCATCCGGCAGTGGTAAGTCTTCTTTCGTATATTGTGGGGTCATTCCTTTACTTTTGGGCGGCTTTTTTCCCGAAAGATCTTCTAATTGGAACATCATCACCTCAAGACCCGGTGGCAGCCCAATCGAAAATCTTGCAGAAGCAATTCTCCAAAATGATGAAATTTACGTCGCTTCAGACCGTGAAAAACAACAAATTCAAAAAGCCATTGTCAGCGGACTATTGCGTGGTAGTTCAATGGGGATTGCTGAAGCCGTAAAGCAGTCTAAATTCCTTTCAGCCAAGAATACATTGGTTTTGATCGACCAATTTGAAGAATTATTCCGCTTTCGCAAACAAGACATTTACAAAGAAAGCATTAACGAGTCGCTGGCGTTTGTAAACCTCTTGACAGAGGCCATGCAAAACGAAGAACTACCGATATACGTTGCTATCACGATGCGCTCCGATTTCGTTGGAGAATGTGCTTTTTTCCCTGAACTAACTCAGGCCATCAACAATAGCTACTATATGATTCCTCAGATGACACGTGAGCAAAAGCGCCGTGCTATCTTAGGCCCTGTAGCAGTTGGAGGTGCCACCGTAACCCCTCGACTGGTTCAACAATTGCTCAATGATGTTGGGGATAACCCCGACCAACTCCCTATCTTACAGCACGCTCTTATGCGTACTTGGTCTTATTGGGAAACCCACCACGAATTGAATGAACCTATTGATGTGCCCCATTACAATGCCATTGGCCGGATGGAGGAAGCATTATCGCAACACGCCAATGAAGCTTTCGATGAACTAACAGAGCAACAAAAACTTATTTGCGAACGCTTGTTCAAGTCTTTAACCGAACGTGGGGCTGGGTCTGTTGGTAGCATTCGACGCCCAACCAAATTGAGCTATATTGCGGCGACTGCCAATGCACCCATTCAAGACGTTATTCAAGTCATTGAAAAGTTTAGGGAACCAAGGCGATCTTTGTTAATGCCACCATATCCAAGTCTTTTACACGAAGACTCAATCATCGATATTTCACACGAAAGCTTAATGCGTATCTGGTCAAGGCTCAAAAATTGGGTTGAAGAAGAAGGTGAAGCTGTACAAATGTATCAACGTCTTTCTGAAGCAGCCTTGGCCTATCAGGTTGGGAAAGCTGCGCTTTGGAGGCCTCCCGATCTGCAACTTGCCTTGAATTGGAAATTAAAACATAAGCCAACCCTTGCCTGGGCTGAAAGATATAATCCAGCCTTTGAGCGTACAATGGTCTTTTTGGAATATAGCCAAAAAGAATATGAAACAGAGCAACGCATCAAAGAGCAACAGCAAAAAAAGGCATTGAGAAGAGCACGCCTCACTGCTTTGTTTATGGGTGGAGCTACCATTGTTTCTATTGGTTTTTTGGTATTTGCCATGACACAAAAAGTAGAAGCAGATAGACAGAAAGAGCTGGCCGTAAAAAATGCAAAAGACGCACAAACTCAACGGGAAACAGCAGAAAAAAATGCAAGAGAAGCTGAACTACAGCGTGAAGCAGCTTTAGCAAGTGAAAAAGAAGCTCAAAAACAGCGCGAAGCCGCTGTGCTAAGTGAGAAGGAAGCACTCAAACAACGCGAAGCAGCAGAAAGAAGTGCTGCGGAAGCTGAGAAAAGGCGTATTGAGGCAATTGATAACGCAAACGAAGCTGATAAACAACGCAAAACTGCCGAAGCAAACGAACA
>DMHB01000387.1 GCA_003449595.1 Microscillaceae bacterium
TCCATCAGCAACAATTTTCAGTTTGAAGGCAACAAATTGAACGGCACTATTTTGCTGTATGGCCTGAATATCAACCCATTAGGCACTCGATTTGAATGGAATTCTGTAAAAGACTACCGTATTTCGCTCTTTGAACCCGAAGCCAAAGGTTTTTACAATGGCAACACCTTAGCCAAAATTCCTTTAGATCGGTTCAACAACTTATTCAGTAGTTATTCAATCATTTACAATGCCTTCCGCTCGCAAGGCAATCGCTTCGATGCCAACCGTTGCTATGTAGAGTGGAAACACGTCGAGACAGAGTATTTGCGGCGGATGTATCAAAACAACCACGATATTTTGGTATATTTCACTTACTGGATGAATGTTTTCTTGGATATTTTCTGCGATTATGGCACCAATCCGCTCAAGTCAATTTATATGTCGGCCTATGTATTGGTGATTTTTGCCCTTTTGTATTTCTTCTTGCCCAACCGATTTGGCTACCAAACACTCAATTTTTATGGCGTAATGCTTTTGTATTTGCAGTATATCCGCAATCCTAAAACCTTGCTTGACCAAGAAACCGAACAACCCAAACGCAACGAAGACTTTCAAGCCTACTTAGAAGAAATCAGCAAAACCAAAGCCCCTTGGTATTTCAAGTTGGTCAGCCTGCCTGATGCCATACTGCACTATGGAAAAATACGTAGCAGCCGCGCATACAATGCTTTTATCCGTAAAATACTGCGCTGGAAGTTGGCCGAAAAGCCCAGCCAACGAGTGTTGGCCAATGCCTTGATTTTTGGCATCGTAGTTTTATTTGTTTCTCAGAACCTGTTTTATCGCGCACTCGATTGTTTGGCGCTGAGTATCAACCTATTTACTACCTTGGGTTTTGGTAATACAGAAGTCAAAGGGTTGCCGATGTACCTGACGGTGATCGAAGGATTTATAGGATGGTTTTTGTTGAGCTTTTTTAGCCTTTCGCTCATCAGTCAGTTGATCAACTGAATCAGTTTTATGGATTTTAGAATAAAAAAACTTGAAAAATTTATATTATCTATGACCGGTATGGTGCTGCTTTTTGAATTTGGTAAAATGACCCATCCATAACTGTAGAATTATTTACTTTCGCTTCTTAATTGAAAATAAACGAACCCTCCTCAATGCGCATCTTATTATTTACCACACCCGACGCATTGCGTCGTCCCTAAAAGGGGGACGAATATCATATCACCATACCACAACTACTTGCCTGATTTTTTTCAGCAGGCGTCTCTTGTAGCCTTGTATATGCCTCACTTCCGAGGTTAACTTATTGCTTGTTATCATTCACACTAAATTGTAGCCATGTCAAATTTTGTTGTTCAGGTTGCTAACGAAGGACATACCATTTATGCCGAGTTGATCTGCAAAATGATTGAAGAAGCAGCCAAAATTAGAGGAACGGGGATAGCGAAACGCGATCCTGAATACATCAAAAAGAAGATGTTTGAAGGCAAAGCTATTATTGCCTTTACACCCGACAGTGTGCTGGCTGGATTTTGTTACATCGAAACCTGGGAGCACGGCAAATATGTAGCTCATTCCGGGCTAATTGTCAACCCTTCGTTACGTGGGTCGGGATTGGCCAAGCAAATCAAAGCCAAGGCTTTAGAACTTTCGCTGGAGCGATTTCCGGATGCAAAAATATTTGGTATTACGACCAGCTTGCCGGTGATGAAAATCAACTCCGAGCTGGGTTATAAGCCTGTAACCTTTTCAGAATTGACTACCGACGATGTATTCTGGAAGGGATGCCAAAGTTGCGTGAATTACGATGTTTTGACCCGCACCCAGCGCAAACACTGCCTATGTACGGGAATGCTCTATGACCCGCAAACCACTCCACAACAAACTGAAGAAGAAAAAAAGCGCAATTGGCGCTATCCTTTCAAAGTATATGAGCGGTGGCTTCAGTTCAAGCAGTTTGTGCTGCTTCAGTGGAAAGAAAATAAAGCACGCAGGTTGGCGCGCAAAGCCCAAAAAATGGCCGAAAAAAAATCTTAATCCTTTGATAATCAAGTTATTAATCTCATTATGAAACCTAAAGTTGTGCTGGCCTTCAGTGGAGGCTTAGATACTTCCTATTGTGCCAAATATTTGTCTGACGAGAAAGGATTGGAAGTACACGCCGCGCTGGTGCAAACCGGAGGCTTTTCGACTGACGAACTGCAAGCCATCGAACAGCGCGCCCATAGTTTGGGGGTTGCTTCCTATATTTGTTTAGATGTAACCCAAGAGTATTACGACAAGTGTATCAAATACCTTGTGTTTGGCAATATTCTCCGAAACGGCACATATCCATTGTCGGTTAGTTCAGAGCGGATGTTCCAAGCGATGGCCACAGCCCGCTATGCCTTGTCGATTGGGGCAACTTATATTGCCCACGGCAGCACCGGTGCCGGCAACGACCAAGTGCGGTTCGATTTGGCTTACCAACTCTTAGCCCCTCAATTGCAAATCATTGCGCCCATTCGCGAAAAGCGCCTCTCGCGCGAAGAAGAAATTGAATACCTAAAACAAAAAGGCATAGCAGGCAATTGGGAAAAAGCAGCCTATTCAATCAATGCCG
>DMHB01000389.1 GCA_003449595.1 Microscillaceae bacterium
AGAAATTTTTGGCCCGGTATTGTCGGTTACTACTTTCAAAACCCAAGAAGAAGCCTTACAAATTGCCAACGATACTTTGTATGGATTGGGCGCTGGCGTTTGGACACGCGACACACACCAAGCCTATGAAACCGCCCGCGCTATACAAGCAGGCAGGGTGTGGGTAAATTGCTACCACCTGTATCCGGCACACGCCTCGTTTGGAGGGTATAAGAAATCGGGCATCGGGCGCGAAACCCATAAAATGATGCTGGATCACTATCAGCAAACGAAAAATATGCTTGTGTCTTATAGCAAAAATCCTTTAGGGTTCTTTTAATCAGTGTTTTTCTATGCCTCGTCTTCCTTGCTAATCCCAAGGATACCTTTTTTTATTGACTAATCGAAGCAATTTCAAAGTATGGAAGTAGAAAAAGTAATGGTTACTGAGGCAGCCGCCGAAGTCATCCATCAATTACAAGCCGAGCACGGGCCTTTGTTGTTTCACCAAAGTGGGGGCTGTTGCGATGGCTCTGCACCGATGTGCTACCCACAACAAGAGTTCAGAATAGGCGATAACGATGTATTGTTAGGAACAATCGAAAATTGCCCTTTTTATATGGCTGCATTTCAGTACGAATATTGGAAACATACCCAGTTGTTGATCGATGTTACTAAAGGGCGCGGATCAAGTTTTTCTTTAGAAATTCCTTTGGGGTTACGCTTTGTGGTCAAATCCAGAATTTTTACTACCGAAGAATTACAAGCTCTGAATCTTTTGCCTTCTTCGTAAGAGAAACATACCTTGCTGCGGATCAGTTAAGTTTTCAAAAAAGAAATCTGTAATTTTACTACAACAATTACGATTTATTGGCACGATGAATACTTCGCTCCCAGCCCAATTGCCTATTTTTACAAGGATTTCTCTTGTTTTGAGCCTGAGTTTATTGGGTTTTTTGCCCAGTTGTGTAGGTTTGTTCAAAGCACAGAACAACGAACAAAAATTGGCTACACAAGATAGTCAAACCCGCACGGTTGCCAGTAGCAGCACACAAGGTGGAATAGCCACTAAGTTTAGTTTTGCCTATAAATCGTTAGACCTGGGCGATTATGTAAGGGTCTATTTGGAATTAGATATTCAACGATTGAGCTTAGTGCCTAATGCAGATATTTTGACCCAAGAGTTCGAATT
This sequence comes from Microscillaceae bacterium, assembly GCA_003449595.1. Taxonomy (GTDB): domain Bacteria; phylum Bacteroidota; class Bacteroidia; order Cytophagales; family Microscillaceae; genus UBA8158. Next base: position 1,172 of record DMHB01000389.1, read on the forward strand.
TCGGTATGGCCTTTTGGCCGATTACCAAAGCCAAGAGTACCTTACCACCGGCCAAATTTTACCCACTGCCGATAACATCCAAAAAAAGGGCGGACTGTTTTATTTATACTTCAACCTCCCCAAAATGAGCCAAATCACCTCATCGGCTATTTTGTTGTTAGAGGTAACCGATAAAAAAACCGGCCAGCGCGTTTTGCAAGATATTCCGCTGACCTTTGTAGCTTCCAAACTAAGAGATAGTTTTGCCCCCTTTAACAAAAAAGGCGATCTACCTCATTTTAGCAACTATTTCCAAGTGAATGATACAATCCGTATCCGCGACATAAAAGGTTCGCCCAAAGAACTACTTGTAAAGTATTTTAACGACGATTTCCCTGTAGCTGCTACGCCAATGGCTTTGGCAGGTGGTGCAATTAGCAAAGCCTTTAACTTCTCGCCCGACTCTACTTTTATCATCATCAGCAATAATCCTGTTGCACTCAATAAATCAGGTACTTATTGGATAGTTGAAAATGAAGCAGATTTCAGTGGGCTGACTTTACGCGTTTATGATCAAAAATTTCCAAAATATAGTTTCATTCCCGACCTCATCGAGCCCCTTATTTACATCACTACGCAAGAGGAATTGCAAAATTTAAAAGTAGTAAAAGATACGGCCAGTATTGAATCCTTGAAGATTGCCTTAGACAAGTTTTGGCTTCGTCTCTCCGAAAACGACAAAGAAAAAGCACGCAATACAATCAAAGATTATTACAGTCGTGTAAAGTTGGCCAATATGTATTTTAGCACCTTCAAAGAAGGGTGGAAAACAGATATGGGGATGATTTTTGTGATTTTTGGCAGCCCCGACAAAGTACGCCGTTTTCAGGACAAAGAAGTGTGGACTTATACCCAACTTTCAGAGTTTTCGGAGATCAATTTTACTTTCGTAAGAAAAAACAGTCAGTTTTCTGACCGAGATTTTGAGCTAATCCGCTATGCTGAATATGAAACCATTTGGTATGAGGCAATTGAGGCTTGGCGCGAAGGGAGAGGGCTGAAATAAAAATACGGGCTTTATGCTTTTGCTTGCATACAGCCCGTAAAAAGAGGTTTATCCGTCAAAAATTTAAATATCTATCTTAGCATATTTGGCATTTTTCTCAATGAAATCACGACGAGGGGGTACATCATCGCCCATCAGCATCGAGAAAAGGTGATCCGCATTGGCGGCAGATTCGATGGTGATTTGTTTTAAAGTTCGGTTCTCGGGGTTCATCGTCGTTTCCCAAAGTTGTTCGGGATTCATTTCGCCCAAACCCTTGTATCGTTGGATATTTACTGAATCCTCGCGCCCATTTTTGGCAAGTTCGCGTACAGCTTGCTCGCGCTGGGCTTCGGTCCAACAATAACGTTGCTCTTTGTTGGTTTTGACCAAATAAAGTGGCGGTTGAGCAATATATACATAGCCCAGCTCAATCAATTCGCGCATATAGCGGAAGAAAAACGTAAGAATCAATGTCCGGATATGGCTGCCATCTACGTCGGCATCGGTCATTATTACGATTTTATGATAGCGGAGTTTTTCTAAGTTCATCGCTTTGTTATCGTCGTCTTTGCCGAAGGTAATGCCCAGCGCCGTAATCACATTTTTGATTTCTTCGTTGTCGTATATTTTGTATTCTTGGGCTTTTTCTACGTTCAGGATTTTTCCCCGCAAGGGCAAAATAGCCTGAAACCCACGGTCTCGTCCTTGTTTGGCACTGCCCCCTGCCGAGTCGCCCTCCACCAAATAAAGTTCGCAGCGAGCTGGGTCTGTTTCTGAGCAGTCGGCCAGTTTGCCGGGTAATCCTGAGCCGGTCAACACATTTTTGCGTTGCACCATTTCACGAGCTTTGCGGGCTGCGTGGCGGGCTTGCGCTGCCAAAATCACTTTTTGGACGATGGTTTTAGCCTCTTTAGGGTTTTCTTCCAGAAAGTTGGCCAATACCTCACCTACGCAAATATCGACGACCCCCATTACTTCGTTGTTGCCTAACTTGGTCTTGGTTTGGCCTTCAAACTGAGGCTCGGCCACTTTTACAGAAATAACGGCTGTAAGTCCTTCGCGGAAGTCATCGCCTGCTATATCGATTTTGGCTTTTTCCAACATTCCCGATTTTTCGGCATACGATTTGAGCGTTCGCGTAAGTGCCCTACGGAAACCAGCTACGTGCGTTCCTCCTTCAATCGTATTGATATTATTGACATACGAAAATAGGTTTTCGTTGTAAGATTCGTTGTAAATCATCGCCACTTGCACATCGACCCCCGATTTATTGTTTTCAATGTAAATGGGGTCAGGAATGAGCTGGCTGCGCGTAGCATCTAAATACAGTACGAACTCGGTCAAACCACCTTCCGAGAAGAACTCTTCGTAAGGATGCTTGCCTTGCTCGTCTTGTTCGCGCAAATCTTCGAGCGTAAGCCGAACGCCTTTGTTCAGGTAGGCCAATTCGCGCAAGCGCTTCGAAATGGTTTCATATTTGTATTCAGTAGTGGTAAAAATGGAGACATCGGGCTTGAAATGAATGGTGGTGCCGGTCTTGTCGGTTTTTCCAATTTCTTTCACATCGTATAAAGGGATGCCGGTTTTGTACTCTTGTCTAAAAACTTTCCCTTCGCGGTTTACGGTGGCAGTAAGGTGTTCGGAAAGGGCATTGACGCAGGACACGCCTACACCGTGCAGCCCGCCTGAAACCTTGTAAGTACCTTTGTCGAACTTTCCGCCGGCGTGCAAAATGGTCATTACTACTTCGAGCGCCGATTTATTTTCTTTGGTGTGTTTGTCGGTCGGGATACCACGCCCGTTGTCGGTAACGGTAATAGATTGGTCAGGATGAATTTTTACTTCAATAAGGTTGCAGTATCCTGCCAAAGCTTCGTCAATAGAGTTGTCAACTACTTCCCAGATGAGGTGGTGAAGCCCGCGCTGCCCTACATCGCCAATGTACATAGAAGGGCGGATGCGGACGGCCTCTAAGCCTTCTAACACTTGAATATTATCGGCTGAATAGCCATTGGTGGGGGTCGAAACTATTTCTTTTTCTTCATTCATAAGGCAATCGAAAATTTCAAAAAATCACTAATCCTTTCTGTAGAAAGGTAATAGATGTATGGGTATTTGAGTTTAATATTGGTTCGAAGCAAGCATCACAAGTGTACAAGCATATAAGGTTTCGATGCCTTGTGCCTGCGCTTTGTTGACTAATTCGGGGTTTTCGGTGCCGGGGTTGAATATGATGCGCGCCGGGTTGGTTTGCAAAATATAGTCATACCATTCTTGCTGGCGTTCTGAGCCAACATATAATGTAATGGTATCGATATTGGGGTGGATTGTTGTTTGGGTATGGATGTCTATTCCGGCAATTTGGCCTGATTTGATTCCTACCAGTACTACTTCGTGTCCTTTGGCCAGCAATCGTTGGGTGGCTTGGTAGGCGTATCGTTCAGGGTTAGGAGTGGCTCCCAGCACAAGGGTCTTCTTCATAAATAGATGAAAAACACAAGAGAATGAGTGTATTTAACAGGGTAAAGTTAACAAAAAATTAGCAAATAACCTACCCGCTTTATAGTTTTTTAAAAAGCAAAAATGTGCGATAAATTGAATTAAATCGCGCATAGTTTGCAAAAAAGTAAATACTGCTTATAAGCCTGTTTACCAAATCGCTCGGTTAGGATCAAACTGTTCTAAATAATCGGCTACGCGGCGTACAAACTGCCCTCCTAAGGCACCATCGACAATGCGGTGGTCGTATGAATGCGACAGGAACATCATGTGGCGGATGCCTATCAAATCGCCCGTAGGGGTTTCAATGACTGCAGGTTTCTTTTTGATGGCTCCAAAGGCCATTATAGCCACTTGGGGCTGCACGATGATGGGAGTACCCATTTCATTGCCAAAGCCCCCAATATTCGACATAGAGTAAGTGCCCCCGCTCAATTCGTCGGCCAAGAGTTTGTTCTGCCGCGCTCGGTTGGCTAAGTCATTAACTTGCTTGGTAAGGCCAATTAAGTTGAGACGGTCGGCATTACGCACCACAGGCACAATTAAATTGCCGGAAGGCAGCGCGGTCGCCATACCAATATTAATGTCTTTTTTTACAATGATTTTATCGCCTTCTACCGAGGCATTGATCATAGGGAAATCGCGCAGTGCTTTGGCCAAGGCTTCAATGAGCACAGGTGTAAAGGTGATATTTTCGCCTTCTTTTTTCTTGAACTCGTCTTTGATGCGGTTGCGCCACATCACCAAGTTGGTTACATCGGCTTCCACGAAAGTGGTAACGTGGGGAGAGATTTGTTTTGACTCAACCATTCGTTGCGCAATCATTTTGCGCATTCTGTCCATCTCAATAATATCGACTTGGCCGCTCCACGAAGTGGCGGGTTGGACGGCTTGTATGGGTTGTTGCGGTTGGGTGGTTTCTTTGACTTGTACTACCGGAGTTTGTGCAATGACTGTAACAGGGCCGCTCTGGCGGACTTTTAAGTAATTGAGAATATCTTTCTTTGTAACGCGCGCATCGGCTCCGGTTCCGGCGATATTGTCTAACTCGGTCATCGAGATTTGCTCTTGTTTGGCAATATTGAGCACCAAAGGAGAGTAAAAACGCCCCTTGCCGGATGGCTGATTTGCTACAAGCGACTCGACCCCATTGCCGGCGTTGACCAACTGTTGGGCTGAGTTGAGGGCATTTTCAATGACTACTACTGGTTCTTCGGTGATAGGCTCGGCGGGTACGTCACCGGCTGCTCCAATGATGGCAATGGCTTGCCCCACTTGTACTACTTCGCCTTCTTGCGCTAAGATTTCGAGCAATATGCCGGCGTGGGTAGCAGGAATCTCAGTGTCAACCTTATCAGTAGCCACCTCCAAAACGGGTTCATCTTGTTCGATGCTGTCGCCTACTTTTTTTAACCATTTGAGGATGGTGCCTTCCATCACACTTTCGCCCATTTTGGGCATAAGCATTTTTACAGATGCCATATTGTTGTTATCAGCAGGGTTATCAAAAAGGCAACTTTATAGCAAGTGCCCAACAGAACGGCAAAATTAAGCAAAAAAGAGTTGTTTTGCTGGTTTTGGTAGGTTTTTGTTACGAATTGCCGGAAAGAAAATGAATAGGAATGTAATTTGAAAAGGCCGAGGACGCGGATGTGCCCTCAAGCCAAGTATTACTTGGCAGCCAAATGAATAGGAGTGTCTGATTGGATAGATTTTTTGCTAACATAAAAAAACAGATATTTGCATTTTTAACAAGCGCTTTGCCAAGCCAGTGTCATTTGTACGATATTGCGCCGCAAAGCCACAAACACAATGTTATGAGTATTATCCACATTACCCTGCCCGACGGCAGCCGACGCGAATACCCACAAGGGGTTACAGGGTTGGCCATCGCGCAAAGCATCAGCGAAGGGCTGATGCGCAATGTTTTAGCTGCCGAAGTAAATGGCGAAATTTGGGACGCTACCCGCCCCATTGCCACCGATGCCCAAATAAAACTACTTACGTGGAACGATACCGGTGGAAAATCGACTTTTTGGCATTCCTCGGCTCACTTGTTGGCAGAGGCGCTTGAAGTATTGTATCCCGGGGTCAAGTTTGGTATTGGGCCGGCTATCGAAAACGGATTTTATTATGATGTAGAACTTCCTAACGGCCAAGTGCTTTCGCAGGATGATTTTCCGGCTATTGAGCAAAAAATGTTAGAATTGGCTCGTCTTAAAAGCGAATACAATCGCCAAGAGGTCAGCAAAGCCGAGGCAATCGCCTATTTTACACAGAAAGGTGATGAGTATAAGCTTGAATTGCTCGAAGGACTACAGGACGGCGATATTACTTTTTACCAACAAGGTAACTTTACCGACTTGTGCAAAGGGCCACATATTCCTAATACCGGATTTATCAAGGCGGTCAAATTGATGAATGTAGCTGGGGCTTATTGGCGAGGAGACGTAACGCGCAAACAGCTGACGCGAATTTATGGCATTACTTTTCAGAAAGATAAAGACCTCAAAGACTATCTGACCCTACTCGAAGAAGCCAAAAAGCGTGATCACCGCAAGCTTGGAAAAGAATTGGAACTGTTTACTTTTTCAGAAAATGTGGGAATGGGATTGCCCCTGTGGCTACCCAAAGGTACGCTGTTGCGCGAACGGCTCGAAAATTTCTTGCGTAAAGCGCAGTTAAAAGCCGGTTATTCGCCGGTGGTTACCCCGCACATCGGTAGCAAAAGATTGTATGAAATCTCAGGACACTGGGAAAAATATGGGCAAGATTCGTTTCAGCCCATCCAAACACCCGAAGAAGGAGAACTTTTCTTGCTCAAACCGATGAACTGTCCGCACCATTGCGAAATTTATAAAAGCAAACCACGCTCCTACAAAGATTTACCCTTGCGACTGGCCGAGTTTGGCACGGTGTATCGCTATGAGCAAAGCGGCGAGCTGCACGGGCTGACAAGGGTAAGGGGGTTTACGCAAGATGACTCACATATTTTTTGCCGCACCGACCAAGTAAAAGACGAGTTCGGTAAAGTAATTGACTTGGTGTTGTATGTTTTCCAATCGTTAGGATTTGAAGATTATACCGCCCAAGTATCTATCCGTGACAAATCTGATTTGACTAAGTACTTGGGCGACCCGGCAGACTGGGACAAAGCTGAACAGGGAATTGAAGAAGTAGCACGCGAAAAAGGATTGAATATCGTGATTGAAGAGGGAGAAGCCGCCTTCTATGGCCCTAAACTCGATTTTATGGTGAAAGATGCACTGGGTAGAAAATGGCAATTGGGCACCGTGCAGGTAGATTACCAACTACCCAAACGCTTTGAGCTGGAATATATCGGTGCCGACAACCAACGCCATTGCCCGGTAATGATTCACCGTGCGCCTTTTGGTTCGTTAGAGCGCTTTATTGCCGTGCTTACCGAGCACTGCGCCGGTAATTTTCCGCTTTGGCTTGCGCCTGAACAAATCGCTGTGTTGCCTATTTCGGAGAAATACCACGACTATGCCAAGCAGATCTTCAGAGAAATGGAAATGGAAGACATTCGCGGTTTTATCGATGAGCGCGACGAGAAAATTCAACGCAAAATCCGCGATGCAGAAGTTAAAAAAGTGCCTTATATGGTTATTTTGGGTGATAAAGAACAAACCGAAGGCAAGGTAGCCATTCGGAAACACGGAGAAGGTGACTTGGGATCGATGGCTTTGGCTGAATTTATCCATTTGTTCAAACAGCAAATCAAGACCGTTGCCGATTTTGTATAACATAGTCGTTCTATTCATCTTTTAAACCCCAATGCCGTGATTAGCTTTTTCAGGATTAGCGCCATATACAAAGTATTTATTTTAGGGGCAGTGTTTGCTGCCCTTTATGCCCCTTTCTTTTGGTATGGGATGCCTCTGCTGGGTGAAGAAGTACACTGGATGGTTATCGGAGAGCGATTGGTGCAGGGCAAAGCACTTTATACGGAAGTCATTGACGATATCAGCCCGTTGGCGGCCTATGTATATTGGTTGTTGGTATTGGTAGCCGGCAAGTCGGTTTGGGTATTTCGAGGGGTGGCGCTGGCGCTGATTATTTTGCAGGCGTTTTTGTTCAACCAACTGATGCGCAGCAGGCAAATTTTTCTTGACCGCACCTTAGCTCCCGTCTTGGTGTATTGGGTTTTGATGTTTGCCAGCATCGATATGTTCTCGCTTTCACCGGCTTTGTTGGCCAATACTTTTTTGATCGTTGCCCTGAATTTGGCCATGCTGCAAATCAGTGAGAAATCGCACGAAAGTGCCTATTTTGAATTGGGCATTTGGGTCGGAATTGCTGCATTATTTTACTTGCCATCGGTTTTTATTCTTTTTGCCCTTTGGTTTGCGATGTTTTTGTTCACCGGCGCAAGGTTGTTTAGCTACATTGCCGTATTGTTGGGGATGTTGTTTCCGCTGGGGTTATTGCTGTTGGTATATTATTTGACCAACCAAGAATACGCCTTTTTACAGAGTTATTTGGGCGGATATTCTTTCCAATTGCCACAAACCTATTTTAGTGTAGATGATTGGCTGATTTTGTTGGCTATGCCAATATTGTTAGTTATTGGGGCTTTTCTGCTTATCAATGGCAATTCTAAGTTTACAAACTACCAAGAGAGATGCCATAACATTGCTTTTTATTGGATTGTGGCTGGTGGGGTTGGCGTATTGTTCAATAACGAGCTAAGCATCGCCGATTTGATTTATTTGGTACCTGCCTTGGCTGTGGTTTTTTCAAGCTTTTTTTTACTGATCCGCTATTGGATTATTCGAGAATTTTTATTTGCAACTTGGATAGCCGCTTCGTTGTTTATTACCTTCGACGGGTTGCACAGCCTTTATCCCTACCTAATACCCGGGCGCAAAACAGTAGTGAACCCAACTGCATTATTTGTGCAGCCCAATTCTGTGGGCTATTTCAAACAAAAAAAAGTGATGATTTTGGGCGAAATGGACTGGAGCATTTACCAAGATAGCAAACCCGCCACTCCTTTCATAGATTGGCGTTTAGCCCAGCGCCGCCTACACAATCTTCAAGATTATGGTACACTCACCTATTTGTATGAAGTATTGAATCAGGAACGGCCAGAAATCATTCTTGACAAAGCCAAAATTGTCCCTACTTTGTTCGAGCATTTACCTACCATTGCTCGCCAATATCAGTGGTCGAACGAACAACAAGCGTATATCCGCAAATAGTTGTCAGCCTTCCGTGCAAATAGCAAAGCCGATACAACAAGCAAAGTATGTATCGGCTTTTGGTTTGTCAACAACCTTGTTCTATATCACTACATTGATGATTTTTTTAGGTACTACAATAATCTTCTTTGGTGATTTGCCTTCCAACCACTTCTGTACTATTTCGTTGGCTAATACCTCTTGTTCAATCGTTGCCGTAGGTACATCTACTCCAAAAGTCAGATTGGTGCGCAACTTGCCATTGATTTGTACAGGGTATTCAAAACTATTTTCTTGCAAATAGGCTTCAGCAGCCTTAGGAAATTCAGCATGGTGAATGCTGTTACTATTGCCTAACCGATGCCAAAGTTCTTCGGTGATGTGTGGGGCAAAAGGTGCTAATAACCGCAACAAAGGCGAAAGAACTTCCTTCTGATGGCATTTCAACTCCTGTAAGCGGTTTACACAAATCATAAATTCGCTTACCGGCGTATTGAACGATAAACGCTCCAAATCGTCGGTTATCTTCTTGATGGTTTTGTGCAATACTTTGAGCGCCTCGGCATTGGGTTGGCTATCTTCTACAAGCCACTCGCCTTGGTCAGTATAAAACAAGCGCCACAGTTTTTTCAAAAACTTATGTGTGCCGTCGATCCCGTTTGTGTTCCAAGGTTTCGACAGTTCTAAAGGCCCTAAGAACATTTCATACAAACGAAGTGTGTCTGCGCCATATTTGGCCACCACATCGTCAGGATTGACCACATTGTACCAGCGCTTCGACATTTTTTCTACCAAGCTGCCGCAATGAAATTTACCATCTTCGGCCAAAACAAATTCAGCATCGGCAAACTCTGTGCGCCACGCCTTAAACTTTTCAATATCCAACACATTGTTTTCCACCATATTGACATCAGCGTGCAGCTCTTGGGTTTCGTACTGGTCTTTGAGTTGCGCAGTAACGAACTGATTACTATCCTTCACCCGATACACCAAGGCCGACATCCCTTGAATCATTCCTTGGTTGACCAGTCTCTGAAATGGCTCTTTGTGTTCGATACAGCCCCAGTCGTACAGAAAATGCGTCCAAAATCGGCTATACAACAAGTGCCCCACGGCGTGCTCTGTTCCACCGATATACAAATCAACTTGCCCCCAATAGGTTGCGGTTGATTTATCGACAAAAGCCTGTGCGTTTTGAGGGTCCATAAAGCGCAGAAAATACCACGATGAACCTGCCCAGCCCGGCATCGTGGTGGTTTCGTAAGGCCAATCTTTGGCTCGGGCCAAAGGAGGCTCACCGTCGGGTGTTGGTTTGTATTGGTCGATGGCGGGCAGTTCAAGCGGAAGCGCGCTTTCTTCGACCAATTTAGGAATACCGTTTTCAAAATGCACGGGTACAGGCTCGCCCCAGTAGCGTTGTCTGCTAAACACGGCATCGCGCAAGCGGTAGTTAACTCTTCTTTCGCCAAAGCCTTGATTTTCAGCATATTGAATGGCTTTTTCGATGGCTTCTTTCACCGAAAGCCCATCCAGCATCGCAGAGTTGATCATACGTCCGGTTTTTTCGCTGTAGGCTTCCATTACCTTTCCATTTTCCTCCAATTTCGTCTGGTCAATAATCGGCACAATTGGCAGTTGGAAGTGGGTAGCAAAGCGAAAATCGCGTTCATCCGAGGCCGGAACACCCATCACTACTCCGGTACCATAGCCTGCCAACACATAGTCGGCAATCCAAACCGGTACTTTGGCTTGGCTGAAAGGATTGATGACATAACTGCCCGTAAATACCCCGGAAACCGTCTTTGCTTCGGCTTGGCGTTCTCGCTCCGAGCGATTTTTAGCCCATTCTACATATTTTTCAACTTCCGCCCGTTGCGCCGGTGTGGCCAATGCCAAGGCTTCGGGGTGCTCGGGGGCGATGACTACAAACGAAACGCCATAAATGGTATCAATACGGGTAGTAAAAGCGCGCAATTTGAGTGATTGAGGGCTATCGGCCACCGCAAAATCTACTTCGCAGCCGGTCGATTTGCCAATCCAGTTACGTTGCATTTCTTTGAGGGCATCCGACCACGCCAGCCCATCTAATCCTTGCAACAGGCGCTCGGCATAGGCCGTGATGCGCATCATCCATTGGCGCATTTTTCGGCGCTCGACCGGGTGGCCGCCCCGCTCTGACAAACCGTCTTTCACCTCGTCGTTGGCCAACACAGTGCCCAGGGCCGGACACCAATTGACATACGCATCGGCCAAATAGGTTAGTCTGTATTTGAGCAAAATTTCAGATTGCTGCGCTTCCGAGAAGTTTTTCCACGCTTGCGCTGAAAAAATAGGGGTGTCATCGTCGCAGGCGGCTTTTACCTCGGCATTACCGGCTTGCTCAAACTGGGCAATCAGGCTTGCAACAGGTTCAGCTTTTTGGGTTTTCAGGTTGAACCAAGCTTGGAAAAGTTGCTGAAAAATCCATTGTGTCCATCGGTAATAATTTGGGTCGGAAGTGCGCACTTCGCGCGACCAATCGTAGTTGAACCCAATTTTGGACAATTGTTTTTTGAAAGTTTCAATATTTTTTTCTGTCGTGATGGCGGGGTGTTGGCCTGTGTCGATGGCATACTGTTCGGCTGGCAGCCCAAACGAATCGAACCCCATCGGGTGAAGCACATTAAACCCTTGCATTCGCTTGTATCGTGCATAAATATCGGAAGCAATATAGCCTAATGGATGCCCTACGTGTAGCCCGGCACCGGAAGGGTAAGGGAACATATCCAGTACATAATATTTGGGCTTGCTAAAGTCTTGGCTGACTTGGTAAGTTTGGTGGGTTTCCCAGAAATGCTGCCAGTGCTGTTCTATTTGAGCGAAATTATACTCTGCCATCGGAAAAGAGAAGTTGAACAAAAATTGACTGCAAAATTAGGGTAAAATCTCAAATATAGATCACCCCTTCGGTGGGATCGCCATAGCAAGTATGGGTATTTTCGGCATAGCGGAGCGCTCCCACCAAAGCCAGTAGGGCATCGACGGCGTGCCAAGAAGGAAGCGGTGGGCATTGGCGAAGGATTGTATAATGCGTGGTGATTTGGGTTTGTATAGCAGGAATATGCGCTTGCGCTTTTTTGTACAAGGCACGATCCAACGACAGCCGATCGGCTTGGCGGGCAGGGTAGGTTTCAAAAATAGGGATAGACAATTTCCTGCAAAAGGCAGCCATTTGCATAGCTCGGGCGGTTAAGCCACCCAAAAACATCGGCGACATAGCCCGCAGCACTTTGTCGCCTGCGCGGTAGAAATAGTCGGGTTGTGGGGTTTGCGGATTTTGATATACTTGAGGCAAAGACAAAGGCGCGTCCAACATCACCAATTCCGGGCGAAGGTCGGTCAGGCACACTTGCAACATAGCATCCGCATCTTGTTTTTTTGCTGCGTAAAACCACTGTATCGCACCGGTTTCTGTCCACAAAAAAGCGGCTACGGTGGTTCCGGCTAACTTGCTTCCATAATCAATGCCGCAAAGGAGTGCCAAAAGTACAATCGTTTAGATAGATTCTTCAGCAGTGCTGCTACTACTGCCGCCCAACTCTTCCAACCGTTTTTTATAGGTTGCCAGTTCTTGTTCTTTAGCATCAATTACGCTTTGCAAACGGATGGTCAGCTCTTCCTCTTTCAGTCGGATGCTTTCTTGGCATTCATCCACTAATTTTTGCTTGATGGCCAGTTCTTGGTCTTTTTGGCGGATGATGTTTTGGAGTTCAGTTCTTTTTTCATCTACCATAGCCTGCTCTCTGCGGAGTTGTTCTTGGTTGGTGTTGAGGTCGGTAATGGTTTCGCGAAGCATTTCGGTTTCTTGTCCTAAGGCTTCATTTTTGATGATTTGATCATCTAAGGTACGTTCCAGCGAGGATTTCTGCACTTCGATGGCTTCCATTTGTAGGCGCAGCGTTTGGTGTTCTTGTTTTAATGCTTCTACCTCTTGGCGCAGTTCGGCTTCTTGTTTGCGCATCCGTTCGCTGAGCGTTACAGATTCTTCGAGCAAACGCTGGGTTTTTTGATTACTCTTAATCGATGAAAACGTAGTGGCAATACTTTCGCCCAAGCGGTTTACAAAATCAATTTGGTATTTTTCAAATGGGTGGAAAGAAGCGATTTCGACCACGCCATACAGCACCTCATTCATTTTGAGCGGGGTTATCAAAATAGCACGGGGGTTGGCATCACCCAAGCCGGAAGTGATATTGATGTAGTTTTCGGGTACTTCGGTCAGGTAAATGGTTACACCTTCTTGATAAACCTCGCCAATAAGCCCTTCGCCTTTCTCAATATTTTTTTCTATGTATTTTCGTTTACCGAAGGCATAGGCTGCTGCCAATTCCAAATAGGTGTTGTATTCGTCTTCGTCGTTGATGATAAACAAAGCTCCTTGGTTGGCTTCGAGGTATTTTACCAAATTAGAGATGATGATGTAGCCAAAATTGTCCGAGTCTAAGTTTTTGCGCAAAATATCGGCAAATAAAGCAGTGCCTTCTGCCACCCAGTTGCGTTGGCGGTCTTGCTCGGATACCTCCATCATTTTATCACGCATTTCGACCAAGGCATTCATCAGGCGGTCTTCTCTAATAAGGTCGTTGTGTTGAAACTCCACATCCAACTTGCCTTCGCCTACGGCAGTGATGCTTTCTGTTGCATTTTCCAAACTTTCGAACAATACGTTGATAGCATAAGCGATACGACCTAATTCATCATTTTTGTCGTAAGCAATGCGTTTGGTAAAATCACCTTGGGTTATAATCTCATAGCAAAGGCGCGAAATGCGGTTCAGTGGGCTGATGACCGAGTTGTTGATGTACAACATACCAATCATCAGGAGCGCCAAGTTGACCGTGATGATGATTAAAAAAACATTGTTTCGTTGGGTTTGCTTGCCGTCATAATAAGTAAGGTAAGCACCCACAAACTCATTGTCTTTGTCGTACATATCCACCGCGTTGGCCAAAAGAAACTCCACAGCGGCTTCCAATTTTGGGTTAGGTATTTTTACTTTTTTGATATTGGCCGTATTGACTTTGGCCTTGGTAATCGAATCGGCAGCAGATAGCGTAGGATTGGCAAAGGCAAGACTGTCAACCGTGAGGGGTTCGCTTACGACCGCCTCGGCATTTTCTTGGTATTTGCGCCAAAACCGCTCTGTGATGGTATAAGTAGGTACTAAATCTTCGGGTAAAGGAGGGATGCGGTAGGCTTCGGCAATTCCACCACTGCGTAAAATCCGCAAATTAAAAATGTGCTTTTCTAATGCTTCTTTGAGAGGCTTTTTGTAAGTCTCGTTTTTGTTTTTGACCAACTGGGCAAAAAAAGCAATTTGGATAGCATAAGTCCTGTTTTGCCCGGCAAGCGAAACAGTACGGTCGATGCCGGCAAGCTGGCTATCGTAATAAATCATCACCAAAAAGTTAGTAACAATAAGGATAATCAAAAAGATCATCAAAAGAAAAATCCTTTGGGTGATAGATTGCTTGCGTTGATTCACTAATTCCATAGGTATTGAAGGGCAAGGGTAATCCGCAAAAAGTCGTGTAGATACTGAGTAAAAATTTGGCTATGCAAGATAATTAAAAATCTGTGCGTTTGGATTTGCTTTTACCAAAACTAAGCCAAATCGATAAAACCAGAACTAATTGCAGCAAAATTTAGTGTAATGTTTTAATTTTGAGTCATATTATGCAAGTACACTATCTACAAGCCATTTCGCCGATCGATGGCCGGTATCATACCAAAACAACGGCCTTAGCTGCCTACTTCTCCGAATTTGCTTGGATGCGCTACCGTGTTTGGGTAGAGGTAGAATATTTTATAGCGCTTTGCCATACCCTCCCCGAGCTGCAACATACAGAGGAGCATATTTTTAAATCGCTCCGACAGAAATATACTGATTTCAAATTAGAGTATGCCCTCACCATCAAAGATATTGAGCAAACTACCAACCACGATATCAAGGCGGTTGAATATTTTTTGAAAGAGGAATTGGGAGAAGTGGAAAATACGCCGCTACACGAGTTTGTCCATTTTGGCTTGACCTCGCAAGACATCAACAACACGGCGATTCCGATGTTGCTTCAAGCAGCGCTGAAAGAAATATATTTGCCCACGCTCAACACCCAAGTGGTGGCATTGTTGGAAACCAAAGCGCAAGAGTGGGCACAAGTGCCAATGTTGGCGCGCACCCACGGACAGCCTGCGTCGCCCACCAGGTTGGGCAAAGAAATACAAGTATTTGTAGAACGCTTGCAAGTGCAAATAGCCGCCTTACAGCAAATTCCCTTCACTGCCAAGTTTGGTGGTGCCACCGGCAACTTCAACGCCCACGCCATTGCCTATCCGCAAATAGACTGGAAGGCTTTTGCCGATAACTTTGTAGCCTCGTTGGGACTACAACGCCAGCAACACACCACCCAAATTGAACACTACGACCAAATGGCGGCCTTGTTAGACAATTTGAAGCGGATTAACACCATTCTGATTGATTTTTGCCGTGATATTTGGCATTATATTTCTATCGATTATTTCAAACAACACATCAAAGCTGGTGAGGTGGGATCTTCGGCGATGCCACACAAGGTAAACCCAATTGACTTTGAAAACGCAGAAGGAAACTTAGGCATAGCCAATGCCAATTTCGAGTTTTTAGCTTCCAAATTGCCCATTTCACGCCTCCAACGCGACCTTACCGACTCGACAGTTTTACGTAACTTAGGCGTGCCCATCGCGCACACGCTCATCGCTTTGCAAGCTATCCACAAAGGCATCCAAAAATTAGCCCTGAACGCGCCCGCGCTACAAGCAGATTTGGACAACAATTGGGCAGTATTGGCCGAAGCCATCCAAACCATTTTACGCCGCGAGCGCTACCCGCAGCCTTATGAAGCTTTGAAAGACCTGACACGCAATCATCAGAAAATTGATCAGGCGGCACTACATCTATTCATCGATGGGTTGGACATCCGCGAGGCAGTGAAAGCCGAACTCAGACAACTGACCCCTTCTACTTATCTTGGATTATAATTGATACGCTTCTCCTTTATCTCCTATGTTTACCTTCGAAAAGCAAATCCGTGTCCGCTATGCCGACACAGACCAAATGGGCTATGTTTACTATGGCAACTATGCACAATATTATGAAGAAGCCCGCACCGAAGCCTTTCGGGCATTGGGCTATCCGTACAAGAATTTAGAAACAGAAGGAATTATGATGCCGGTTCGCTCTATGAATGTGCGTTATTATATGCCAGCGCGCTACGACGATCTGCTTACGGTCAAGGTCATTATCCCTGAAATGCCTTTGGCCAAATTCATTTTCGATTATGAAGTTTACAACGAAGAAAAAATTTTGATTAACCAAGGTAGCACTATTTTGGTATTGATAGAAAAAAACACCAATAAAATTCTCCGGTGTCCCGATGACTTAAAAAAAATATTTGCGCCTTACTTTTCATAAACCTACTCCAAACACGATTGCTTCAAAACGAAAACTAAATCATAAACAAGGACGCTATTTTTTGTAATTTTGCGCCCGCGTCTTTTCATCTCTAATGCCAGCTAATAACACCGGAAACATTAACCCCAATTTCAAAAATTTGAAAATATTTATACTCTTCAAGCATTTAACTCCCCCCAAAGATGATGTTTTGTACATATCGTAAAGCCCTATTTTTTGTATGCACTTGGTGTTTTCCTATGGTGCTTTTTGGACAAAGTGCAGGTGCGCTGTTCAAAACTTATACCGAAAGCAAATCTTTTTTAGAAAGGCAGCAATACAGCCAAGCCCTCAGCGGTTTTGAAAGCCTTACCAAACCTTCTAAATCCAATATTTACATTGAGTTTGCGCATTATTTTGCAGCCTATGCGGCTTATAAAAATAATGACCCCGCCAAAGCCCGTACTTTGCTCGAAAATTTACTGCAAAACTACCCTAACTGCCCCCAGAAGCAAGACGCGCTCTATCTCTTGGGCGAAGTACTGTTTCAAACCAACCAACACCTGCT
The DNA here is from genome assembly GCA_003449595.1 of Microscillaceae bacterium. Lineage (GTDB taxonomy): Bacteria > Bacteroidota > Bacteroidia > Cytophagales > Microscillaceae > UBA8158. The sequence goes on from DMHB01000389.1 coordinate 17,938, forward strand.
TGGGCTAAGTTATTTGGAAAAAATTACCGACGAGAAAATCAAACAGCAAGCAGAGGCTATGAAGGGTAACTATTTGCAAAAACTTTCTCAAAATACCCTGAAAACCATTTTGCAAGACCGCCCCCAAGATATTTTCGTAGCACAGCTCTTGGTCGATAAAATGGCCGTCGAAGCCCAAACTTGGGAAGATATACAAGCTATGGAACAAACCATTGCCAAGTATAATGTACAGCGCCCCAACAAACAACGTATCAAACAAAAAATTAACGTCAAAGAAGGTACTTACAACGTAGCTGTTATTTTACCGCTCAACTTGGAAGGACTCAAGAATAATGAGAAAACCACCCTGAGCCGTATGGCTGTCGATTTGTACCAAGGGATGCGATTAGCCAAAAAAGAACTCGAAAAGAAAAACATTAAAGTTGATACCTATGTCTATGATTTGGGTAAAAGTGAAGAAGGTAAACTGGTAGAAATCATAGCTTCGGGCGAAATGGACAAAATGGATTTAATCATCGGGCCTGTGTTCGAAAACCAATGGGCTATTGTCAGCGATTATGCTGCCAAGCAACAAATCAACATTGTACAACCCTTGACCGATGACGATAAATTTTTAAAAAATGAGTACGCATTCCTGATGCGTTCTTCCATCGATACCCAAGCAGAAATGGCTGCTCGTTTTGCCTTACAAAACTTCCCCCAAAAGGAAGTAGCCATCTACTATGACAACATCCCCAAAAATCAGCGATTTGCTGAAATTTACAGGAATTATTGCCAAAAAATGGGCTTGAAAGTTTCCAAATTTCAAGAAGTCAATGCCGCACAAGTACAAGATATTCCAGATATGCTCAAAGGGCTTAACAAGGCAGAATTAGGCCACTTGGTGTTTAGCACAGGGAGCGCTTTGCTGGTCAAAGAATTTTTACAAGCCAAAGGGCAATTAAATCTCAATGTGCCTCTGATGGGTACTCAAGCCTGGCTCAACTTTGAAGACAATGAGTTTGATACCCGTGCCTACGAAAAAGAGCAAGTTTATTTTGTGTATCCTAATTTGCAAATTTTAGAAGACGAAGGAGCCACCAACCTTTCCGAAGAAGTGCAAACCGTAGCAGGTCTTGCCAAAGAATACGAAACCCTTACCCGCAAAAAACCAACTGCCGAGTCGTTCAGCGGATTTGAAATGCTTACTTTCTTTGTCGATTTGCTTCAGAAATATGGCGTGAAAAACACTTTTCAAACCTTCTTAAAAACTACAACTCCACAAAAAGGAATCGTAGTTGCCGGTTTTGATTATAGCTTAGGCAACGACAACCACTATGTGCCCATTATGCGCATTGAAGAAGGTCAGCTAAAACTGTTAAACAAGCTAAAAAAATAATTCTTTCTTCCTGTTACCACTATGCAAACCACACGAAGCGAATCTTTATTTCAAAAAGCGCAGCAGTTCATACCCGGTGGTGTCAACTCGCCGGTGCGTGCCTTCAAAGCTGTAGGCGGGAAGCCACTCTTTATTAAATCCGCACAAGGCGCTTATCTTTTTGATGAAGACAACAACCGATATATCGAATTAATCAACTCTTGGGGGCCTATGATTTTAGGCCACGCCCACCCAATGATTGAAAAAGCGGTGGTGGAAACCGTTCGCTTTTCGCCTTCTTTTGGGGCACCCACCGCCCGCGAAATAGAAATGGCCGAATTGATCACTACGATGGTACCTTCGGTCGAAAAGGTACGAATGGTCAACTCGGGTACCGAAGCCTGTATGAGCGCCATCCGCTTGGCAAGAGGCTTTACAGGTAGAGACAAGATCATCAAATTTGAAGGTTGCTACCACGGCCACGGCGATTCTTTTCTGATTGCCGCCGGCAGTGGTGCTATTACGATGGGAACTCCCGACAGCCCCGGTGTAACCAAAGGCACTGCCAACGACACGCTGACAGCCCCCTACAACGATTTGGCTGCGGTCAGACAATTGGTAGAAGCCAATCCACGCCAAATAGCCGCCATCATCATCGAGCCGGTAGCTGGCAATATGGGGCTGGTGCTGCCTCAGCCAGGTTTTTTGGAAGGCCTGCGCCAACTTTGCGACCAAGAAGGCATTATTCTCATTTTTGATGAGGTAATGACCGGCTTTCGGTTGGCCAAAGGGGGAGCGCAAGAGCGCCTTGGCGTAAAGCCTGATATGACCACCCTTGGCAAAATTATTGGTGGTGGCTTGCCAGTTGGGGCCTATGGTGGGCGCAAAGAAATTATGGATTATGTATCGCCTGCCGGGCCGGTTTATCAAGCCGGCACCCTTTCGGGGAATCCTGTAGCGATGGCTGCAGGATTGGCGATGTTGCACCATCTGAACGACAACCCGTCTATTTATACACAGTTGGATAACATTACTGCGGCCATCACACAAGGAATTGCGCAAGCCGCCAGTGCATTAGGCAAGCAACTGACTATCAACCAAATAGGCTCTATGTACAGTTTATTTTTTACCGAAGAGCCGGTGGTTGACTTTGCTTCCGCGAAACGTGCTGATTTAGAAGCTTTTGGATTGTATTTCAGAACTATGTTGGCACACGGGGTCTATTTAGCTCCTTCGCAATTTGAAAGCTTATTCGTATCTGTAGCGCTTTCGCAAGCCGATATCGACCAGATTATACAAGCCAACGCTATTAGTTTAGCGGCAGTGTTTAAAAAGTAAAATTAGCGGATTGGTAGAGGTAAATAAACCAATTCATCTTCTTTGATGATAAACATTCGTCGGTCGTAGGCCAAGGCAGCTACTACGCCAAAACCTCCTTGTACGGTTGAGCGAATAGTGGTGGGCTGTGCAAACGGATTGCCATTGGCTCGGGCAGCATCTTGTACACTCCTCAAAAAATCATAAAAAGATTTTTCGATGTGATAAAGGCTGACAATGACCGTATCACCTACCTCATAGCGGTAGTTGGTTCCAATGGTTACTTCATTGTTAGTAGTAAAACGTGCATCAAAAGTAAAATCAGATTCGCGAAATCCTGTCAAGCTATCACGGTTGATTACCATTCTGTAGTAATTGGAGGCATTGGGGTCATTATCGGGAAACCGAATGAATAAAAATGCTTTGTTCTGATCATTGAACCGAGCCTCTATGCTGGTAAATTGGGGCGGGGGTAGGAAAGTAGTGGTTCCTACCACCCGTCTTCCTTTATCGTCGGTAGCTTCTATTTGGTAGGTTTGGCCTGTGTTGGGTGCAATAAACCTGCTTCCAATGAAATTGTATCCCTTTCGGGTAGAAAAATTGATGGCATTACTTTGGCGCAACACTTCGCCGCGGCCAGTGGTAGTGTTGAGCAAAGTTACGGTTGCATTGTTGACCAAAGGAAGCGCTGGCGAGTCAAAATAGCCCGAACTCTCAGTTAATAGCACAGTGGGTTGTTGACCCGCTTCCAAATAACACTCAATGACCAACTGATTGACATAGGGAGGAAGATCAACTGTTACATCTTTTTGAAATCGGCCACAGCCCAAACTCAGACTGATAAGGCTTAGCAAAAATACCCAAGCGGCAATGTTGTAAAACAAAAGTAAGCGTATTCGAAGCATTAGAATTTAAAATTGTAGGTAATGGTTGGAATAATTGGAAACAGCGATACTTCGCGTGCCCGGAAGCCAGTAATGATATTGGTAGTTGTGTTTTTTATTTCTTCAAAGAATACAAAATAGGCATTTCTGCGATTATACACATTGTAAATGCTGAATGTTAGATCCGAGGTGCCTCTCTTAGGATTGAGTTGCCAAACCAATCCTACATCCAAACGGTGATAATCCGGCAAACGGAAGGTGTTTCTACCCTGAAAAACAGGCACCACCACCGTATTGCCCCCGGGCACATTTTGCAAAAAGAACCGACCTTCGGGCAAGGAGTAAGCATTTCCAGTGTTAAACACCCAAGTAAGCGTAAACAACAAACGCTTGCTTAGTCGGTGGGTAAGCACAAATGAGAAATCGTGCCGCCGATCGAATCTGGGGAAAAAAGGCTCGCCATTGTTGATAGCGGGGTTGCCATTACTTGGGCCAAATTGACGCTGAGTCCACGACAAAGTATAGCCAATCCAACCGGTAGTGCGGCCTTCTTTTTTTTCCAAATAAAACTCATTGCCATAGCTCCAGCCCCGCCCCACAACAAATTCGGCTTCTAAGTTGGCATTGCCAAAAATCCTTGCTCCGTCGCGTAAATCCAACTGGTTGGTCAAATACTTGTAATACACCTCGTTGGAGAGCAAAATTTTACCTCCAAAAAGCGACGCTTGTACACCCAAAGCCGCCTGATCTGCAATTTGTGGCAAAGCGACCCGTGTAGAAGGATACCAAATATCGGTAGGAATCGAAGCCCCTGAGTTCGATACCAAATGCAAATATTGGTACATACGGTTCAGGCTCGCTTTGAGCGAAACCTTCTCCGAAACTTTATAACGCGCCGAAAAACGAGGCTCAAAGCCGCCATATTGGGTGTTTTGATATTGAAATCCTGATAATCGGAAGCCAAAATTAAAGCGCCACCGATCGGAGGCTATCCAATCGTCGGCAAAATATATAGCCCCTTGTTGGGAAAAAAGCCTGTTTTCAGTTAAAAAGTCAACTGTTCCATCATCGCTTCCCAACTGAATGCGACCTACTAAAAATTGGTGTTGGGTGTAATGTATGCCAAATTTGATGTTGTGTTTGGAAGAGGCCAAATAGTCGAAATCAACCTTAGCGCCCATATCTTGCACATCCGAACTGATATTGAA
>DMHB01000364.1 GCA_003449595.1 Microscillaceae bacterium
TGGTCTTTTGCCGAAGCCCCCGAAGTGTTTGCTTGGCTTTATGAGCAGTTTGACATCAAAACCGTTTTCTCGCACCAAGAAACGGGTGCTCGGGTTACCTATGACAGAGATTTGGCCATGAAAACCTGGTTCGATGCTCACCAAATCCAATGGGTAGAATTTCCAACCGCCGGGGTTATCCGAGGTAGCCGCAACCGAGAAGGATGGGGCGAATATTGGCAGCAAACGATGGAAGCTCCCCAAGCCACCCCCGATTGGTCGGCCTATCAACCAGTAGCGCTGGAAATGAGTGTTGCTTTTTGGTTCGATTACAAATATCAAAAACTATTTGAGCAACCTTATCCCCATACTTTTCAGCCGGCAGGCGAAACTGCGGCTCACCGCTATTTGCAGAGTTTTTTGAAAACACGGGGCGCACAATACACCAAACAATTGGCCAAACCCGAGGAAAGCCGCAAGCACTGCAGTCGTTTGTCGCCCTACTTGGCTTGGGGCAACCTGAGTACCCGACAGGTCTATCAGGCATATTTGAAAGCCCATCAGAAGTCGAAATTCAAAAGAGATTTAGACAATTTTCGCTCGCGCTTGCAGTGGCGTTGCCATTTTATGCAAAAGTTTGAAGCCGAAGATCGGATAGAGTTCGAATCAGTAAACCGCGGCTACCAATCGTTAGAACAGCCTATTCGCCAAGACTGGCTCGACGCTTGGAAAACCGGACAAACAGGCTACCCTTTGATAGATGCCTGTATGCGATGTTTGCAAGAAACCGGCTATCTCAACTTTAGAATGCGCGCGATGTTGGTTTCTTTCCTCACCCATATACTGTGGCAGCCTTGGCAGGCCGGGGTGCATCATTTGGCGCAATTGTTTTTAGACTATGAACCCGGCATTCATTACTCCCAATTTCAGATGCAAGCCGGTGTAACCGGTATCAATACCGTCAGGGTGTACAATCCTGTCAAACAGTCGAAAGAACAGGATGCGGAGGGTATTTTTATAAAAAAGTGGCTGCCAGCACTCAAAAAAGTCCCCAAAGGATTGGTACACGAGCCTTGGAAACTCACTTATTTCGACCAGCAGTTTTATAACTGCATCATTGGCGAAGACTACCCTGCTCCTATTGTAGATGCCCAAGTGGCCGCCAAATATGCCGCCAATATTTTATGGAAATGGCGCAAAAACCCTGAAGTATTGGCCGAAAGCAAACGCATCTTAAAAAAACACGTCCGATCTTCTTCTCAAAAAGCCGTACAGGCCGAAGAAGAAGGCGCATAAATCCTTGCATTCATCCTTAAAATTTAAACTTATGTTCACCGGAATCATCGAAACTATGGCTCAAATAGCCGCCATTGAGCGCAGCCAAACCAACCTCATTTATACCCTTGCAACGCCCTTGGCAGCCGAATTAAAAATAGACCAAAGTGTAGCCCACAATGGGGTTTGCTTGACGGTAACCAGCCAGCATAACACACAATACACGGTTACGGCCATCGACGAAACCTTGCAAAAAACCAATTTGGCTACGTGGCAGGTGGGCGACTGGGTCAACTTAGAACGCAGTATGGCCTTCAATGGCCGAATGGATGGGCATTTGGTGCAAGGCCATGTAGATCAGGTGGGTACTTGTGCAAGCATAGAAGACCAAACTGGTAGCTGGTTGCTTACCTTCGAGTATGAGGCTTCCAAAGGGAATGTTACAGTCGAAAAAGGCTCTATTTGTGTAAATGGAATTAGCCTGACAGTGGTCAATTCCGAAAAGGGGCGTTTTTCTGTTGCCATTATTCCCTATACTTGGGAGCATACCAATCTGAGGTATCTGGCCAAAGGCAGTATGGTCAATTTAGAATTTGACATCATTGGCAAATACGTGCAACGATATTTGAGCCAAATACAAGCTTAGCAGTTATTATTTTGCTTTTTTGTGATTTTTTGAACCTAAATTGGCTAATTTTATGGTCTAATTTCGATGCTTTTCGTATAAAAGTCTATTTCAGGCACAAGTTTTGTCGCTTTTAGCGATGTAACAATTAGCCATCTTTACTACTTAGTTTAAAACAATGTTTTTCCGAGCACACCCTGTTTTATTTGTCGTGTTGTGTATGGTTGTATTCAGCACGAAACCAACATTTGGGCAAGATTATTATGCAGGTGGCGCTGCTCGTCCTATGCGCTCTCCTTTGAATAGTAGCTGCAATTGCGTTGAAATCACCCCCAATGAATTTAACCGAGCAGGACGAGTCTATGGATTGGACAAAATCAACCTTTTGGCTGATTTCAACCTTGAATTTGATTTCTATTTGGGAAACCAAGATGGAGGCGCAGATGGGATGGTGCTTTTCTTACACAACGACCCCCGCGGCTATGATGCCGTAGGTACTTTTGGCGAAGGCTTGGGCTATGGTCCTCGCCCGGACAATTCGACCAGAATTACACCTTCTTTTGGCGTAGAGATAGATACTTGGCAAAACGGCTCGCCGGTCAACGACCCGAGTCAAGATCACATTTCTTTGCTCAAAAACGGCTTTAACTGGCATAGCAATACCCCTAACTTTACGCAAACTTTTCCTACGGTTACCTTGCCCAACATCGAAGATGGGCAATTGCACCGAGTTCGCTTTTCTTATACTTTCGCTACCAAAACCATCAATATCTTTTTTGATGGTGTTTTACGCATTACAAGAGTAGATGATATTGCTGCTTATTTTGGTACCAATGACGCTTTTTGGGGTGTAACCGGAGGCACCGGCGGCGCACGTAACCAACACTATTTTTGTAACCCCAATGGCTTGCTTTCGATGGCATATATCACCGTTACAACGCCTTTGGACTTGTGTTTGAACCAATTGGCCAATATGACCGGCAACACCGGCAGCGACGACCCTGCCAATTTTGACTTCCAATGGCTAAGAGATGGAAACCCTGTAACCGGTGCAACCAATATTACTCATATCACTGACGTACCAGGGGTTTATACCCTGCAAATGACCGGACGCTCTACCTCCTTGGCCAATGGCTGTGTTTACACCACCAGACCACAAACCATTGTTGCCAACAATGTACTACCACCTGCGATTCCTTCGGCACTTTTGGTAGGCGGAGGTAGTTCTTGTGGCGTTTCGAGTGGTTCTTTTACGTTGACTACTACGGGAGGAACTGAGGGTAGTTATCGATGGTACAGGGATTTAGGAGCCGGCGTAATCGTGCCCATTGCCGGTGTAACTGGGAGTCAATACACCACCCCTACCCTTACCGTAAATACAACTTTTTATGTTTCGGTAACGAATGGCCTTTGCGAAAGCATCCGTGTACCTTTTACCATCGTGTTTAATAATGGCACACCAGCCACTCCCGGTGCTATCAATAGTAATCTTGCCTCTGTTTGCCAAAACGGCGTAATCAATTTCTCTGTAACACCTGTAGCCAATACCTCTTTCTATGATTGGCAGATTCCGGCAGGTGCTACGTATGTTTCCGGATTTGGAACGAACAATATTTTTGTCAAAATGGGTACTTCGACTCCAACTGGCACCCAAAATGTACAGGTGCGGACGACCAATAGTTGTGGGTCAAGCAGTTTTACAAGCACTACTACACAAGTACTGGCGCTTCCTGTAAAGCCCACCATCAGTGCCAACGGTGCTACAATATTTTGCGAAGGAGGACAAGTAACCCTAACTTCTACCACAGCCAGTAGTTATTTATGGTCTAATGGCGCTACTACCAGAAGTATTGTAGTAAACTTATCAGGCACTTATTCGGTGCAAACTTTTAATGTCAATGCTTGCGGAAGTCTTTCATCCGACCCAATCAATATCACTGTAAATCCGTTGCCGGGCACACCTATCCTTACAAGCGATAAAATTGGCAACCAGATTTGTAATGGGGAATCAATTACTTTTACAGCCAATGCCGCCGGAGCTGCTTTTTACAATTTCAGGGTAGATGGTGTCATTGTTCAAAGCGGGGTATCCAATCAGTTCATTACCTCATCTCTTACCAATGGACAACAAATAAGTGTCGATGTGTTGAGTAGCACTTTTTGTCAACGAAGTGCCGCACCCATAGGCATTACGGTCAACCCTGTTATTTCTCCAACCGTGAATATCAGCGGCAACCTCAATTTAATTTGTGATAACACGCCTGTGCAGTTTACTTCCAATGTAACCAATACCGGTGGGTTTGCTATGCAATACCAATGGAGAATCAACGGTCAAAACATTGCAGGCGCTACACAAACCACTTTTAGTTTCAATAATTTTAGGAATGGCGACTTGGTTTCGTTGGTCGTAACCCCCACCGGTGCAGTATGTAACCGAGTAGTAGAAAGCGCTCCCTTTCCGATTGCAGTGGCTTCTTTCCCCTCGCCTACCTTGCGCCTTACCACCAACCAACCCAGCAACAGCAATATTTTGGTCAATGAATATGACACCTTGGTTTTCCAAGCACAACTTGACTTGGTCATTGGGCAAACGGCGGCGCAGTATCGGTGGTTGAGAAATAACAACTACATAACAGGCGAAAACGGCCAAACCCTGACTACCACCAAAATTAAAGATGGTGATGTGATTATGGCCGAGGTGGTTTATAGCACCATTTGTTTTAACAATTTAGTGGCACGCTCTGTGGCGATTCCTGTTGCTGTGCGCACTCGGTTTGTGAGCGATGCTGACATCCGAAAGTTGATAATCTACCCCAATCCATCTACCGGTGTCTATAACATCGATACGCAAGCCATACAGATGGATCAAATTTTTGTAGAAGTAATTAACAATTACGGACAAACGGTCTATCAAGTAGCCAAAGACAAACAATCAAATGTTTTCCAAATAGACCTGAGTAACCAACCTGCTGGCATTTATCAAGTTAAAATTTTGGCCGGGCAACAGGTTATCTTCTCGCAATTGGTAAAATTATAAGGCTGCTCTTGGGGCAGCCTCCGAAGCATTGCCTTTAATCGGGCTGTTTGGCCTTTACTTTAAGCAATTTGGCATAAGGCCGAAAATTGACATAAATGCCGGCAGCCTGTTCTATCAAGCCCTTGGTAAAATCAAAATAACGCTCGAAACGAAAAGACACCCACATATCGTCCATCACTTCCCCACCCTTGAACGA
>DMHB01000012.1 GCA_003449595.1 Microscillaceae bacterium
GTCGAGCCAAAGCCCCAAGCAAACCTGCTTGGAAATTTTTTATTTGCTAACATCCGTAACACAAGCATAGTAATTTGTTAAAGGCAGCATCATATTTAGGTTATAGCAGAAGCGTACTTTTGTGAAATAACTCTATTCTATTTGCTATGCTACAATTTGCCAATATCCGAACCAAGCTCCTGTATTCATTTGCTTTACTGCTATTGCTCACCATTTCAGTTATTTTGATTGACTTGTCATTTAGAAATGCAGAGAGAAGGATAGAAACTTCTTTAGGTCAGTTGAATGAAATTCAACTAATACAAAAAAGCATTCACGAGGCAGAGAAAACTTTTTTGTTGGATGATGTCATCAATGAAGAATTTTATAAAAATAGAACTTGCCAAACCATTGAAGCTCAGAAGAAGTTGACTGCCAAACTTAAAAGCACATTAGAAACCTTACGTACACAAAATCTCAGCGAAGCTTTGGCTAAGGATATTGAAGCCTATATAAAGGCACAAGCACAGCACGATCGTATTTTTCAAGAGTTGGTAGCACAAAGTTTGAACAAAGGATTTAAAGATTATGGCTTGGAAGGCGAAATGCGTAAACTTATACACGACTTGGAAAACTCAGCCTTAGCAGCTGATAAAATTAGCCTACTTACCATTCGCAGGCACGAAAAAGATTTTTTGCTTAGAAAGCAGACTTCTTATATCGAGAAACACAAAGAAGCTGTCGAAACGCTTAAACTGCGCTTGTCAGGACAGGAAGATTTGCTTGGATTGCTTTCAAAATATCAAGAGGTGTTTACTTCTATGGCAAACGTAGATCAGCAAATCGGCTTTGATAATACAAAAGGGCTACGTGGCCAACTTACTGCTAATGCCGCCGAAATAGATCAGATAGCAGCCAATATTGCTACTGCTTTCACAACTCGAAGCGAAAATTTACGCTGGCAAAATGCCTTGTATCAATTTGGCTTGATTGGTGTTTGCATTGGTCTGATAGTATGGCTCACCTTGTCGGTATCCAGACAAATCGGGAAACCTATTCATAAAATTTCGACTGCCATTCACGAAATTATTGCCAGTAATTTTACGGCACATAGCAGCATTCCTGTTATTTCAAGCAATGACGAATTGGGTAAACTGTCGAAAGACATCGATCATTTGGTTACCACTGTAAAAAACAACATCACGGTATTACAAGAAAAAACTGAGGAAATTGAAAAAAAACAGCAAGCCTTAGACGATAGCATTGTGTATGCCCAAAGAATGCAACAATCTTTGTTAGTAGAGCAAAAATTGGACGAGCATTTTAAAAATCACTTCCTTATTTATTTGCCAAAATACGAGGTCTCAGGAGACTTGTATTGGCATAAAAAGATTGAAGACACTCATTTTTGCGCGGTATTAGATTGTAAAGGCATCGGGCTGGCCGGTTCGATAATGACCGTTTTGGCTAATGCGATGCTCAATCAAATTGTTTTTAATGAATTGGTAAGAGATCCGGCAGAAATTTTGAACAATCTGCACCGAAAAATGCGTACTATTTTACCACAGGGGCACACAGCGATTGGTATTTGTAAGATAGAACCCGCGCCGACTTTCAAATATAATCGTGTAACTTTTGCGGGAGCAGGCTTGTCGCTGCATCATAGCAAAGGTATTTTGCTGCAAACCATTGAAGGGAGCAAGCATTTTGTTGGGGTACAACTACAATCAAACTTTGTAAATACACAGGTTGAACTTCACAAAAGCGAAATTTTATACCTATGTTCAGATGGATTAGCCAAGCAACCAAAAGCTTCTGATCAGCCCTATGCAGAAGCAGGTCTCAAAAACCTATTGGAGCAAAACCTTTACAAACCTTTGTCGGAGCAGAAACAAGCCATAGAAACAGAAATCCAAAAACTGTTTCGGCAGCGAAAACAAAAAGATGATATTACACTCTGGGGTTTTATGATTAGCGCGACCGAATATCCACAATTAGTCGAAGAGAACCAAAGTCCATTACTTACCAAAGTTTGATAAGAAATTTATTATTTTGCATTATACTTTCATAATGTAAAATGATCACAGAAGAACAGTTAAAGGGCTCTTTTTGCTACTCTTTGCGGGTGCGTTGGGCTGAGGTAGATGCACAAAATATCGTTTTCAACGGGCATTATCTAATGTATTTTGATATTGCTATCACTGAGTTTTTTAGAAATATGGGAATTACTTTCCCTGACGGAATTTTGCAGTACGGGACTGATATGTTTGTCAGAAAAGCTACTGTAGAATATCACCAGCCTGCAAGATTTGATAATTGGCTTAATATATATGTGAACGTAGCGAAAATAGGTAATAGCAGTGTGCAATTCTCTGTAGAAATTTTTAACGAAGGAAAACATTTAGTCAGTGGTGAGGTGATCTACGTTAATGCCGATCCCAAAGTCCACCGTTCGGCGCCTATCCCTGAGCCTTTGCGCCAATTATTTGCACAAGCACAAAAGTCAACCAATGCAGTGGGATGATTGGTTTGGCTTGCAGCACGTACCAGTTATTGATGTGCGCTCAGAGGCCGAATTTGAACAAGGTCATTTCCCTGGGGCTATTAATCTGCCTTTGTTTGCTAACCAAGAAAGGCATCAGGTAGGTAAAATTTACAAACAACAAGGAAGACAGGAGGCAATTTTGAAGGGCTTGGAATTTGTGGGGAGCAAAATGCACAAGCTTGCGCAAACTGCCTTGCAAATTCAACAGAATCATCAGCTACGACTGTATTGCTGGCGCGGGGGGATGCGCAGTCAGAGTATGGCTTGGCTCTTCGAGCAAGTAGGCATCCAATCCAGTCCATTGATTGGGGGTTACAAAACTTTTCGGCAATGGGTATTGAATCAATTTTCTAAAAAATACCACTTAAAAATCGTTGGCGGTGAAACCGGAAGCCGGAAGACTGAAGTACTGCATGCACTGCAAGGCTTAGGCGAACAAATTATTGATTTAGAGGGGTTTGCCTCTCATAAAGGCTCAGCTTTTGGTGCTTTGGAAGGACTTCCACAACCCACAACCGAGCAGTTTGAGAATAATTTAGCCTTGTGGCTTTGCCAATTAGATTCAGAAAGATGTATCTGGGTTGAAGACGAATCCTCTTTGATTGGAACGGTACACCTTCCTAATGAATTGTTTAAGCAAATACAACAAGCCCCTTTGTATTGTTTGAAAGTGCCTAAAAATCAAAGAGTTATACATTTGGTGCAGAGTTATGGTCATTTCTCTAAAGCGCAGTTGGCCTTTGCTATTCAGCGCATAGAAAAAAGAATCGGAAAGGTGGTTATGCAACAAGCTTTATTAGCTTTACAGGAGGGCGATTTAGCACAGGTGGCTTCGTTGGCACTCACTTATTATGACAAAGCCTATGCAGCACAACTCGCTAAACGCACCTCACCCATATACCCTCTTGCTGTTGAAACCTCTTTAGCGCCTTGGCAAGTAGCACAGATGCTTCGAGAGTTGCCCGCTTAGTTATTACTTTATATGAGGCATAATGGGTTTTATCCATAGTTGGACTTTAGGCTGTACAGTCGAAGTGCCGTCTTCCAAATGAATATGTGCAGCAGCTTCTGTATGAGGGTTGATTGAAATTTGCAGTCTGCTGAGCGGAATACCCCGTTTTGAGAAGTGTGATTGGATGGCTTCTTCTCTTTGGTACAGTAATTCATCGGATAAATTTGAATCCAAAGAAGCTTCAATATTGATTATTGTAGTAGGATTGTTTTTCAAGAATAATTCCCAATACTGTAGCTCTTCGGCAGCTGAAGGCAATAGTACAGAAGAGGTCGGTTCAAAGAGTTGCCAAGATGGTTCAGTAGGCATTAGCCAGCACACGACGCTGGTAGTAGCCGAGCAGTCTTTTAAATCGACGATTAATTCTTGGGGTTGGAAATAAGTAGCTTGTGTGTTTAACAGAAGTGAATTGTCCTCGCAAGAGATCAGTTTTGTAAATTGCCCAAGCGCGGTTGCAATGTCCACTGTGGTATTAGAAGAGGTTTGAAAAGTTATTTTCGATTGGGCGATGGGTTGCGCGGTTATTTTATTGAGCACTTGCCCTTGCAGCACATTAACTTGTGTAGGTTGGGCTGCCTTAGGCAAATCTACTTTGAAAATATCTCGCCCTCCGAGCGCTTGTTTGTTTGAGTTGAAATAAGCTTGTAAACCATCTGCTGCAATGCTAAACCCTGAGTCTTCGCCCGAAGAGTTGATAAATGCGCCTAAGTTGAGCGGAGTTGACCAGTTTTGCCAAGTATCATCCAAGCGTTTGGATACAAATATGTCGGTGTTGCCATAGCCGGGTCGGCCTTGTGTGGCAAAATAGAGCGATTTGCCATCGGCAGCTAAAAAAGCACCAAAATCATCTACTGGTGTATTGATTTGTGCGCCCAGATTCAGTGGCTGTGTCCAATAATTGGGCTGGTTGGGTTTTTGGAAACACACATACACATCCATTCCTCCAAAACTATCGTCGCGTTCTAAGCAAGCCAGAAGAGTTTTTCCATCAGCAGCAATATGATAACTATGAAACCCATATAAATTGTAATAATCCTCCATAAAAATAGGCTCTGGGTTGCCCCATTGCCCATTGGGTTGTTTTTGGGCGAAAGAAAGGGGAGAAGGATTGGCATAACCGCCTGTTAGAAAAATACGTTGGTTATCGGCACTAATGCCAATGATGCTGTTGCTTTCTTCGGTATTAAGCGGCGCAAGTATGTTTTGAGCGGGCAGCCAGTTACCTGAATTATCTTTCCGGCTAAACCAAATATCTTGCGAACGAATTGCACCCACGTTGCGCGGGTCTTCGTCGCGGACAAAAAACAAGGTCTGCCCATCGGGTGCAATTCGTACCCCCAATTCATCGTATTCGGTATTGATGGCAGTTCCCAAGTTTTCAGGCTTTACAACAATTTGGGAATCTTGAGGTATTTCAAGAAGTAGTTGGTCTTGAAGAATCAAAATATTGTCAATAGCTACTTGTGTTGCGGGGTCAACCCAAAAGCCAAAATAATGCCCTCCAAACTTCTGTGCAGGCATTTGAGCCACCATTTCATCATTTACAAAAAACTGCCATTGTTGCTTCTCCTGTTTAACAGAAAGCGCAACCTTTGTACCTGTTATCTGTGTAGAGAAAGTACCGGTTTTGTGAACAGCCGATGCCCCTGATAAATTATCTTCCAAGAACCATTGCCGTTGGGTATTGATAGCGAAGGTAATGCCTATGTCGTCTTCAGGCGAGGCAAAGTAAAATCCAAACTGGTTAGACTCTGCTCCCGAAAGCAGGCGCATTTCTTGCAATAGCAGAAAGTCAAGTGAGGGATCTATGTAAATACTACGCCCTTGCCAAAGATAGCCATCAGCGTTGTTTTTTATCAAATATTGACCATTGGAGGCTTTGAAACTTAGCAACTCGGTGCTATACTGCCGCCAAAAAGGAGGAGGATTGTCGAAGGTTTCTTGGTAGATGATCTTGCTTTGGGCAAAACAGGAGTGATTTTGGAAAAATATACAAACCGATAATATAACCAACCATTGGATTGGCGAGTTAAACAACTTGAGAGAATTCAATTTTTTATCAGATAATAGCATATTTATCATTTGTTTAGTATGAAGACAGCCAAATAACTGTTGTTGACAGAAGAAAAACGAAAAACCTTAGTAATTTAACAAACTTTTTAATACCAATTTTACTACTTCGCCGTTTAAAAAGTCGTATGATGTATAATACCACCGAGATAACCTCCTCCGAAATCAGCTCTGATAACCCTATTCACCAACGTTTGGTAAAAGCCTATATTGAAGCGCGTCAATTTGTAGATGGCAGTGTACTTGAAATAGGATGCGGAATTGGCCGAGGGCTGCAATGGTTCTTGGACCGATGTAAAAAATATACAGCCATTGATAAAAATAAAAAACTTATTCAGCAATTAGAGCAGTTGTATCCACAACATTTGTTCATCGCCATGAATATTCCACCGATGAGCGATATACCGGACGAAAGTTTCGATACCATCCTTTCATTTCAAGTCATTGAACATATTCATCAAGATGAATTGTTTATGTCAGAGATTTACCGGATTTTAAAGCCAGGCGGCAAAGTGATTTTGACAACCCCCAACATTCGCTTTTCATTGACCCGCAATCCTTGGCACGTGCGCGAATACAGCGCGGGCAAGTTTGAAAAGTTATTCAGCAAGTTTTTTGAACAAGTTGAGATGTATGGTATTCAAGGCAATGAGAAAGTGATGCAATACTATGAAAGAAACAAAGAATCTGTTTCCAAAATCACTAAGTATGATGTATTGAATTTGCAATATTTGCTTCCTCGGCAATTGCTTCAAATTCCTTATGATATTTTGAATCGGTTTAACCGGATTCAACTCCAAAAACAACACGATGGACTTACCACAGGGATCACTGAAAAAGACTATTCCCTTTGCCAAGAGCCTGAAAAATCATTAGACCTATTCTACATAGGCAAGAAATAAAGTCCAACTTTACGGTTTTTTTCTGATGGTGATGTTGCCATTGCGGGTCGATACAAAGAAGGTTTGAGGTGAACCTTGGTTCAGCAGCACTTCTTGCGACTTCGCTACCATTGACGATACTACTTCTGCACGCGATTTGGCGGCATCATTTGCACCTGTTTGGCTTTGCGATGACTGCGAATAAATCGAGGCGCGTTCTTGCATTACATCATTGCTTTTTTTGAGTGATGTTGATTTGGTGGGGCTTTCTTTCACATCTTGGGTAAAACTTTGCTCCATTTCTTCATCTGCAAAGTATTTATTTTCGGTATCGAAAGCATTTTCCAAACTGCCTTGCGCTTGCTTCACTTTCAAAGTAGCTTGTACGTCTTTGGGGAAGTTTAGCTCAATATCTCCGTTTATGGTAACAAAAGACATCGTTTGTGAGGGGGGCGTTTTGGCAAAATCGACATAAATATTGCCGTCGGTAGTGCTCAATACAGCCCAACCTTCCAAGGCATTGAGTGTTATATTGCCTTTTTCATTGTTGATTTCGACCAAGGCTTGCATTCCATCAATTTGTAAATCGCAAGCACCTTGGGTAGTAATTTTAAGGGCTAAGTTTTTGGGGCAAAGCATTTCAAGCGTGTATTGCTTGGCCGCATAGTTTTTGGTAGTCAAAAATATTTCGTTACCCTCTCGATACAAATTAAACTCCTCGCCCAAGCTTTTATTGGCTTGTTGTTCAGTATTCTGTTCCAAAAGGTTAAGCTGAAGCGTAGGCTCTATGACACCGCCAATTATAATTTTTTGAATGGTTTGGCCTTCTATATGTAGCACATGCGCGCCTTGTGTGTTGAGCACATTGGGGAGTAAGGGGCTTGCTACTTCTTTTCGCAACGATTCAGACTTGGCTTGTTTGTTTTCTTGTGCAAAACTAATTTTATAACTCAAGCAAAAAAGCAGCGACAACCCAATTGTACAAAGCCATTGCGTGCAGCCATAACACTCGATTTGATAAATTGACAATTTCATTAAGAAAATAATTTTAAAGCTTGTTGTGCATATAATTTCACGCTTTCGTGGATCTGGGCGCT